>NZ_JALGQY010000067.1:0-3051 GCF_022809915.1 Acinetobacter lwoffii
ATGGGTGTTATGAGGGTGAGTAGTCGTTATCGTTGCCGTTGTCATGTCTTTTTGGCTCGTTTTTCCGCTGTTTTTCTAATTCTTGGCGTCTTAACCGTGCCAAATTCTCTTGTTCTCGCTTTTCTTGTTCAGCAAGTTGCTTTTTCTGTTCTTGTTCTAAGCGTAATTGCTCTCTCAATTCACGCTGTTGATTGAATCTTTCTTGTTCTTCTTGTCTTTTTACAAACTGATGATATTCAAGTTGTCTATCAAAATCTTTTTCTAATTTAAATACTTGCTTGTTGAATTCGTTCTCAAGATTAGGGTGATTATATTTATTAATTATATCTAAATACGGTTTTGCTCGTTGCTGAACTTCAGCTAATGTTTTTTTGGTATCTTCCAGTTCTTTTTTTAATTTTTTTGTTTGGCTAGCCAGTGCATTCGCTCTGTCGAATCGAGGTGCAATTTGATCAAATATCTGATCAATCATAGCGTTTGCGACTCTCTCACCGTAGGTATTTTTAGATTCAAGGAATTCAGGTTCAGGTATTTCGTAAGTGAGTCCTTTTTCAATACCAGGTTCATTTTCGTAATTGTTCAATTTTTCATAATATTCTTTGATCGAGGTATGTTTTGCTTTACTACCTTGAATGCCCCGATCTAATCCTAAATCTTTTACTTCAACTGCAAAATCAGTCTGCATCTGTGAAAGCGTGTGCCGAGATCCGCCAATAAATTTTTTAGCATTCAATCGTCCTGTTTCTTCGTCCACTGGAACGACATAGGCAACTAAATGGGGCGTTGTTTCATCTCTATGAATCGTGGTGCTGACAACATTATTTTTACCGTATTTATTTTCGAGCCATTTTTTAGATTGCTCAAAAAATGCAGTTTCTTTTTCAGTTCCCCAACCATCCCACTCCGGACTCGCTGTAATCAAATGTTCAATACATAAAACCGCATCTTTACGTCTTTTTTCAGGAATACGATCACGAATAGCGGTCATACATTTTTCATTTGTATCCAGCTCATGCTCATTCAAATGTGTACGAGCATCATCGGCATTTAACGTTTCTCGATTGCGATAATTATGCGAAAGACTGCCCCCAACATCGGCAAACGATTTCAATTTCTGAAGGCGCAAAATAGCAAATGACATTTGAGGAATCCAAGACCGCAAAAAGCACACGATAGCAGAGGTTTTTGAGCTTTGCGATAGCGAAGTGGACTCACTCCACTTTTAAAATGCCTTTGGGCATTTTAAAAGTTCATGAGCAAGGGGAATCCTCCCCTTAACCCCTGACAACCTTTCAGGTTGTATAAAGCATTTTCTTAATTCGCTGGATTCTATTTTCTAAACCCACGATACTTTTTTGAAGCCGTTCGCTATACGCTTTTTTTTGAAGTTCAGAAAATTCTTTAAGCTCATTTTCGAGCTGCTCAATTTTTTCTTGTAGCAAAACTTCCCTTTCAAACTGAGTGATTTTTTTCTCAAACATTATTTCGATTTAAATCCTAATTTTGCTAAATGAGGAAGTAACGTTTTTTGTTTTTCAGGATCTTTGAGCATCGAACGAATACGAGCAATAAATGGTTTCATATCTTCGCCTGCATGTGCCATTGTTTGCACTTCAGGGAGTTCTGAAAGTTTACTGCTAAACGTATCAAGTTGAGATTCTGTCATTTTGTGGAATAGGTCAGGTGTATTTCGATCTCGCCCTGTTTCGATGACTTTCGGCTTTGGTTTCTCTCTAACCGTAAACTTAAAGCCAACCACGGAACGCCCACGTTTCACATTCTCATAGCTTAGGTCTATGTCGGTGTTGGCTGTGATCTCGTCCAGTGATGGCTCAATCACACGGTTTTTTAAGTTATCAAGGCGTTTATATGATTCAGGCAAGCCTAATTGTTCAAATAATTCATCTAGGCTGATTTGAAAACCGCCCATTGTTTGATGTTTCTTTGCTAGGTGGTAGAAGTCTAGGGAATAGTCCTTTTTAAGCCGTAATACAACTTCTTTTTTATATTTGGTATAAGGGTTTAAGGCATCAAATTCTCTAAGTAGGAGCAATACTTCATCTGTAAAATATAGCTCTGTCCCACCCTGATTTTTTAAATAGATTACTTTGTTTAGCCATCTAATTCTTACTCGATTACCCTCAGTATTGGTATAGCCAAAAAAGCGAGTAAAAAGCCTATCTGTGGCTGATTCCAAAGCAGTATAAGCCGTTGATAAGTCAATGCCACACTCCGTTGAAAATTCGCTCGATGATATAAAAATAGGGTCGTTGCTTGATATTTTTGTGGTTCTTGCTAAAGGCGTAGCCATAATAAACAAGCGTTTTTCATCAAGTGACATGCTTCTATAACATTCTACTACTCGATTTTGTAACACAACCCAGTCTTTTGGATAGTGTTTTTTAACATCCAATTCCATAAAAACCTACATCATTTAGTTTTATAGTTTTTATATATTAAACTACCGTATTAATCAAGTAGTTTAATACTTGGCGTTTGTAGGTTTTAAACTTGGCGTTTGTAGGTTTTAAAGTGATTTTAACTTGGCGTTTGTAGTTTAATACTTGGCGTTTGTAGTTTTTTAAAGTCTGAAAGCTATATCTATCAAGGCTTGTAGAGGGGCGAAAAGCTTTTAAAAGCTTTTTAAAAGCTAAAAAAGAGAATCAAAGGCAAAATCAAAGGCTATGGCACTCGCTTCGCTCGTGTCGTTTCAAGAGCAAAAGCAAAAGCAAAAGCTTTGATAATGCATTCGCTATGCTCATGCTTTTTTAAGAGCAAAAGCATCAATACTTCGCTCGTAGACACTCGCTAACTCCTTGGGTCGATAAACGTATAGATATAGCGTTGAAAGCATTGCTACATCTACGATTCACCTATTTTAAAAAGCAAAAGCGGTTTTTCGGAGGGGGAATAAGCGAATTTTCATTGTGTCGCTCGTAGACACTCGCTAAATACTCACCATTTGCGTTCTAAGGCGTTTTATTTATTTCAACTATACTTTTATGCATAAAACCCAAAACATGTCTAAAAACCCCTATTTTTTGCGTTTAA
>NZ_JALGQY010000057.1:0-6259 GCF_022809915.1 Acinetobacter lwoffii
AAAGTACGGGAAAACTTAGGGTAGATCAATATTGACATTTAGCTAAATATTTTCCGTTAGTTGTGCATTAATCCTTGTAAAAATATCGCTATTTTATTGATTTTTGTATAAGCCTTATCAGGCAAGGATTGGGATAATAAAACTGCTGAAAAACGCTTATGGATAGCGCTGTGGATAACTGACAACTGCTGAATCAAGAAGTCATATTCTGTTTTATTTATTTTCTATAATTATGATGATCAACTGAATCATTCAACCCATCTGGATGATCAACTGGTTTATTTAGCCCATGGAAGTGCAATATTCCCCTGTGATCATCATCTGCCAGTAGTTAAATTCTAAGTATTATTTTCTTTATTCATTATTTGAATTGAAAAGAATACTTTTCATTACTTCTTGTATATAACTATCTAGTTCTTCATCTTCACATGTTGGTCTTTCTTGTCTAAGTCTTCTTTCTAATTCTTCTTTTTCCTCAGACAAATGATTAATAGTTTTTGTACTAAGCTGATACTTATACCCTTTTAAAAATTCATCATATTGAGAATGAAAAAGTGCTTGACTACATAAGATAATATCTTGTTTTCTTTTCAATTCTTCTTTTGAGATAGCATCTTTACTCTCTAAAAGATTGAGATAATCTTTCTTCATCCTTAAATCTAGAGTTACATGAACATATTCAGTCATATTGAGGTATATATTTTCCTCTTGATTCATTTGCGCTAAAGCTGAATGGAAAGGAAGATACCCTATAAAAATCATTAACTTAAATTTCATTTTTGTACTCAATACTTACTAGATTTTATAAACTTAATCTAAAATTGCATTTATTACTCGCCCAAATAAGCTACGGCGCTTAACTGGTTGCTGAGTTTCATCTTTCGGTATGGATACTTCTTGTTGATATTTCTCTACTGCTATCTCTTGCTCAGGTTCTTTCACTTGCTCTACTTCTGCTTGCTGCTTTGGAGCGCCCAATAACAATTGTAATGAGAATATCTGATCATCTTTTGCTTGTAATTGTTGACGTTGAAATGATTCACGTTCCTGAGCAAGTTCTAGCTGTTTTTGAAGCATGTCTACCTGTTGTTTTAATATGTCTACTTCTGCCGACTTTTGTACCTGTGTAGACTGTAACTGGGTGACATTTGAGTTACTTCTTTGTGCTGGTTCTCCAAATACTCGGATAGCTTCTGCTAGATCAATACGACCATCACTATTCTTGCTTAGATCACCTTTCTTTATTCTTTTATAAATACTTTGTCGATTCATCCCATATAAATTGGCAATCTCAATCACCGACATTGCTTTCATGTGTGTAACCCTACATTAAAGATAATTAAAAGTTACATTAAGGTGACATGTAACGCTACTTAAATATATGATCTTATATTGGAATTAAATGTTTTCTATTGATAACTGTATAACGCTTCTTCTCACCTAAGCTATCTAGGTTATGCAAAGCTTGTCGTTGTATTGCATTACAAGTTGAAGCAATCTTCCAAGCGTGTACCTTTCTACGAATTACATTTAAATTATGAGAACCATATCGCTCACAAGCATCTAGATTTAAAGCTTCATTGCAATAGAGCGTTAAATATATTTGTCTAACAAGTTTTCTGTCTGATCTTTTTCTGATTGTTCCAGCTCTAGTGACAAATAATATTGCTGTTTCATTTGTCTTTCTTAAATAATCCCTAAGCTTCTTATCATCAAAATCATGTATCCATGACATAGCAACATCTCTTGCTTCTTCATACTCTAAATCATGTACATCACAGAATATTGAATATTGATATAACCATTGATAGTTAGATAAGAGATCAATCATCTTTCTCTTAGTTTTATCTTCACTTGATTCCAATCTATCATCCATATAATTAAATAATAATGATTATATATTGAATATTCATACATATCCTATACTGCATTAAGAAATCATAAGTTAGATCCTATCAATTGCTAATAATGCAACAGATAAGAAAATAGGATTAGAGCCTTATACAGAAAGGACTTAAGTATAAATAGTTAATTATTAATATTAAGATTTAACATAAGAAATACAGAAGATAAGTATTCCGTTTTAGTGCGGTAAAAGTGAATATAAGAAACCAACAAACATAGAAATATGAGGAGAAACGTCACAGAACTGATTTAGGCTATTGTTACACCCCTTTAAACCAACGGCATACTGTCATTCGGGCAACATCTAGCTCCTTAGCAATCTGTGTGTTATTCAATCCCTTATTCTTTAAAATAAATGCTTGTGTACGTTTACTGTCGTAAGCTGCTTTCTTAGCTTGACCCCCTAATCTACCTTTATGGGTCTGACGATCTATAAACTCTTGATAGCAATATGAATCACGCTTCCATACCCATCTAGAAATAGATTTTGCTATTGCCTTAATTTCGTTATATCCCAACGGCTGAGTGAAAGTAGCATTTACCTTTTCACATTGATTAAGTACAGCTTTATGCCATTGATCATAAACGCTCCCTCTATGCTTTCTTATCTCGATATAAGCCCAGTGACGCACGTCATCAAAGATCTTGCAATTACGACCTAGATATATTGCTTCCTGCGTTGAAATTGGCTTTTTAACTTGGTGCCAAGTAATTTCAAGACTATCAGCTAAGGATTTGAGAGAGTAGGGAGTAGACCTATAGCTATATGCTCTCCATTGCTCGTGTAAGGCATTTTTAGTTATTAATCCTGTGTACCCTACATCAGCACCTAAAAGCGCCCTTAAAGCGCTGTAAACAGCATTTGCATAGCGTATTGGTTTATCTCTAGCTGAATCACTGAGGTAAATTGCTTCTGTTAATTCATAGAGAAAATGGGAGTGTCCATTTATAGGATTTTCTACAATTAAATTTGGTGCTGGAATGCCAACCATTGAATACCTGTATTCAGCAACACTGGCTGGAATATCAAGATCAAATACGAGCCATTTTAAATAATAACGATGGTTTACTGAGAGATAGCGTTTTAGAAGGGCTTTTTCTTTATTTTGTATTTTTAAACCAAAGGCTAAATCATCCGTAGCATATGGTTTAGCTGGAATACTGTTTCTAAATTGATCAAGAGTTAATGGTAATTGTTGCATTGCTAACTTCACTGTTTGCAAATGCACAATGAAGCTGTATTATGAGTACAGATCATGTGCAAACATGTTCTAAGGATTCAAGCCTCGATTGACACCATTCCGCCAAGTTTGTATGTCATCGGGGCTTTTTCATTTGTAAACCATTTGTAGCACAATTCACTAGATTACGGATAGTAATAAAATAATTTTGAATTTTTGCTGAAAATAAACTTTCTATTTATTTATGGGTATTGTTAAAGAATCTATAGTAAAACAATGACTTAATTAGTTGATAGTTATAATAATAAGCTTTATTAAACCCTAAGATTAAAATAGGGATTTTCATCCCTTCTTGTTACAATCTAGATACATCTTATAGTTGAACCCATGTACTGCTTTCTATATTTGATGGGGGGTAATTATTTAAAATATCCTACTAATTAACCTAGAATTTTAAAGTATTTTTTTATATAGAGCATATTCATACATATCTTTTTTTAAATTCTCTACTGTGTCTCTATATCTTGTTTCATCGGCCATTAGCTTTTTTAAACTCTCACTATTATTATGAAAGTAATGAAGTATGAATTCCCCATAAGTTTCATCAAAAAGATCAATTAGTAATAATGTTTTTTTATTATTATTTTTATATCGGATTAAATTCAGACGCTTTCTTATATCTATGTTCATATTCCTGAATTCTACAATCAATTCTTCCTCAAAATCATTTGGTGTTTTACTGTGTATAACCATCTTAAGCATTTGCTCAAAAACAGTCTGACTTTTTAGAGATACTTCCTCTAATAACTTAAATATCTCTTTGGCCTCATTTGAAATGACTTCCTTTCCCTTCTGTTTATGCCATAAGAAATAAACTACCCCAGCTATGGTAATTGTTAGGATTGTTTGAAAGTATTTATATGCTATATCCCAATCAAGCGAACAGATCTCCATCTACTATCCCTTTAACACTCTATAAACAGTTGCCACACCGCAACCTACAGCTTTAGCTATTTCTTCTTTAGTTAATCCTTTTTTATTCAATTCTTTAATCCTTGAATGCTTATTTAAATCAGCCTTCTTGCCTGTAGGTTTATATCCACTTCTTTCTAAACCTTGCTTAATACGTTCTTTACGCTTGTCGTTGTCTAACTTTGCCATAGTTGCTAGAAGGTCAATTAACATGTCGTTAATTACTCTTAGAATTTCTCCAGACATACCTTCTTGTTGTGCATGAGTAGTAGGTAAATCAGCTACAACTAATCGTAAACCTTTTTCTTTAATCCGTTGTTTTAATATTGAAAAGTCATCTTGAGAAAGCCTAGATAGGCGATCTACTGATTCCACTAAAAGAATGTCACCTTGTTGAGCTTCTTCAAGTAAACGACTCAAGATAGGTCTATCAAGTTTAGTTCCACTGTAGTTTTCTACATAAGCTTCATAAGAGCTTGCATAAGCTTTTGAAAGGTAAATTAAATCAGCTAATGCTCTTTCTGCATCCTGATCTTTTGTACTTGCTCTTACATAGATTCGAACTGTCATGCTATTAGCCTTCTATCAATTAGACTTAATTAAATAAGTTTAACAATAATACTATCATTTAATAATTTTTAAAAGTCTAATGATAGATATTTTTATCATTTAGTGATTTATCTTTTATGTATAGTCTAATGATAGTTTATCTATTTTTTGAAAAAAAGTTAAATTATTATTTAAATCAATAAGTAATAAATCTGTATTTTTTTACAGATTCTTTTGGATAAAATCTTGATAATCTTTTTTCAGGTCAAATCTGAGGAAAGTAAAATGATAGATAGAAGGACAATAGCTGGCACAATACTGAAAGCTTTACGGACTGCAAGACATGTGAATCAAGAAGTCATTGCTAATTTCTGTGGACGAAGCATTAGCTATATATCAGATTGGGAACGAGGTAAAACAGATATTCCCCTTCAAGTTATAGGTGTTTACTCACAGTTCTTAGACATAAAAGAATCTGAAATTTTGGAATTGATTGAATTCTATAAAAAGAAGGATGAAGAGAACCCCCCCTTCAATGGTGTAAACTATCAATACCCTCCATTCAGAGATAAGGTTTTTAGAGAATTAATACAACGATATGAAAGAGAGCCCTTGTATCCAAGAACACGAGAACATCTAAATCCAAGATTTTAAGTTAGATATATCTAATTAGGGTCAGCTAAGTTTTAGATAACCCTAATTATATACTTGTTCTGATTAATCAATTAATTAAAAACTAATTTTACTAATTGAATGAAATTTATAGAATTAACAAAAATTTAAGCTTCTTCTCTTAGAGACTTAATAAAAAATTGAAATTAAAGGTACTAAGCTATGGAATTAAAAGATAAATTAAAACTTAACTCAGGGGAACAACTGATTCAAGTTAGTCATAAAATGAAAGGCTCTTTAGGGGAGACGGATATTTATAAATATGAAATCATTGACTCTACTGGCAATGTTATTGGCTACGTTGACCATACTGATCATACTTCTATTAGAGGATTTAATAGAACACGATCCACCACTCAATATGACTTAAATCATAAAATAGTTTTAGATATTCATTGGTAACCTCTAAAACTATGGACTAATGATAGGTTGCTTTGTACAGAACAAAGCTTTCATAGACAGACCCATAAATCAAAATTAAAACGATTTACATATTTATAAAAATATAGCCCATCCGAAGATGGGCTATTCCATATCTAACTAATAAAGAAGCTATAGAGCTGTAACGCATCAGCGATATAGCCCAATACTTCAAAGAACGTATAAATCACAAACCTCATGATTAGTTCCCCTTATAATTCAGGGGCATCCATATCTTCAAAACAATTCAAAGTTGATTAACGTTGATTAACCAAAGTTAAGATGTTTAAATTAGGCTTGCATATGCAATATATTGCAACCTCCTTCACTGGGATATGAATGCCAGTTGAAATTTACTGAAAGCCCATTAATGCTGTGGTAGGCAGCGATGGGTTTTTCAGCCCTTCCATCTTCGTAAGTTTACATCGCGAATATGCTGCAACAGCATATTTACTGTGTGTTTTATCTCAGACTTCAACAACCAAAGTACGGGAAAACTTAGGGTAGATCAATATTGACATTTAGCTAAATATTTTCCGTTAGTTGTGCATTAATCCTTG
>NZ_JALGQY010000058.1:0-5918 GCF_022809915.1 Acinetobacter lwoffii
GCACTTAGCCATTGGATTTCATCCAATGGTGCGACAAGGGGTAAATCCCCTTTGTAATCCCCTGACCAACATATACATGTTGGTAATTTCGATAAATCGAAATAAAGAGCAAAAGCAAAATGGCGATATATCATTTTTCAGTTAAAACGATTAGTAGAGGTAATGGACGATCAGCCGTTGCTTGTGCTGCATATCGTTCAAGTGAAAAATTGGTATGTGATTTTTATGGAAAAGAACAAGACTACACAAGAAAAACTGGTGTCGAATTTACAAAAATCTATGCACCTGAAAATACAAATACTGAGTTACTCAAGCGCCAAACACTTTGGAATGAAGTCGAAAAGGTTGAACGTAGAAAAGATGCATTACTTGCAAGAGAGTTTGAGATTGCATTTCCCAGTGAGTTAAACGCTGAACAGCGTGAAAATATGCTCAATGAACTTTGCCGAAACCTCGTTAAAAAATACGGTGTCATCGTTGATGCTGCTATTCATGCACCTCATACAGACAGTGGAAGTGATGAACGCAACTACCATGCACACATCATGTTCACAACCCGAAGTATTAATGAGCATGGTGGCTTTTCAGCAAAAAAATATAGGGACTTTAGTCGTGACAATGGCACAGAAACTGTAAGCCACTGGAGAGAATCATTTGCAGAATTATGCAATCACCACCTGAAACAAAATGGATTTGATGAACGTGTCGATCACAGAAGTTATGAAGACCAGGAAAGTGACCTAGAAGCAACTCAGCACGAAGGTCCTCAAGCGACATACCTCCGGAGACGAGGAATATTTACAGAAATTAGTCTGAAAAATGATGAAATTAAGCTACGTAATTTAAAAATCAAAAAGGTCATCGCACTGGATGAAAACATCAAAGTATCTGAGGATCTTGTTCAAAAAGTACGAAGTGAGCTTCAGTTTCAATACTCTCAAGCTGAGTATTTAGAAAAAACTTCTCAGAAACTTTCTGAATTCCAAAATGAAGAATTATCAAAATTAACAACAAAATTAAACACGATGAGTTCTGCAATATCAGAACTACGCAAAAAAGAGCCTTTATTTTTTAAAACAAAATGGATCAATCAAATAAATGACCTGATCGACCAACACAACACCCAACTAGACATCCAAAAGCATATTTCTGGTCTTAGTGAAATAGAAAAAAAAGAGAGATATTCTGATCATTTAAATAAATGGACAGAAGAAAATCAGCTGCTCCAGCCTAAAAAGTCTTTTGCAAAATTTGACGAACCGAACATCACTGTTAAACAACGAAAACTTAATGATCAAATTTCAAATATAGATCATCAAATTTCTGAAATATCACGCAGAGAAACTGAGTATCAAGAGTATGTACGCGATCAAAGACTGGAGATCATAAATAGTTATATATTTGAAGAAGATAACTATGGAAATAAATACTTTAGTCCTCAAAATGGTGAAAAACAGAAACGATTATATGCAAAAGAAATGGAAGAGCTAAAAATCCAAAAAATGCATGCAGATTTTATAAAACCAATTGAGGTAGAAGCAGAGCAAGAATTTGCCAAAAAAAGAGCGATACAGCTCGAAAACGACCGAAAAGATCATGAATTGAGGGAACAGCAGTTGCGTAAAGAACGAGAACAACAAGAACAACTCTATGAGCAAGAAAGGCGAGAACAAGAACATATGGCATTTTTAAGACGCCAAGAATTGGAGAAACAGCAGAAAAATGAGCCTAAAAAGCCAGAACAAGACAATGATAACGATTACACACCTTGGTAAACCCTGTTTAAACGCAAAAAACCGGGGTTTTTAGCGACTTTTGATAGAAATACAGTAAAACTATAGTTGATAAAAATAAAATCGCTTAAAACGCAAATGAGAGCCTTTTAGCGAGTGTCTACGAGCGACACAACGAAAGGTTGCTTATTCCCCCTCTGAAAAACCGTTTTTTATTGAATTACTGGGGACAGTGATTAGCGAGTGTCTACGAGCGAAGTATTGATGCTTTTGCTCGTCAAAAAGCATGAGCATAGCGAATGCATTATTCATGTTTTGCTTTTTGAATCCTTGATCATATATGCAAAAAACTGCCCCCACGAAGCGAGTGAAACGAGCTTCAATAGAGTACGAGCTTTAGCGAGTACCAAGGGCAGTTTTAATAACTCACTTTGGAAATAAATTCCCTTTTATTCTTTTAAAAAGCTTTTAAAAGCTTTTAGACCCCCCTATAAACCACGCCTAGCAATGCTTTCAGACTTTAAAAAACTACTTTTACCGGACATTAAACTACAAATGCCGGACAAAATGGACTTAAAAAACTACTTTTACCGGACATAGAAACTACTTTTACCGGACATTAAACTACAAGAAAAAGTTTGTAGTTTTGTTAAAAAACTACAAAAATAGTAGTCAAAAAATAAACGACAATGTATGTTTAAGCTACATAAATACCAATGTAGTTAGTTAGTTTTTTGGGGTTGTAGTTATATGGACGAAAATAAAAAAACATATCCTCTGAGCTGGGTTGTTATGCAAAACAATGTTCAAGAATGCTTTAAGAGTATGAACATTGATGAAAAACGAATGTTAATACTTGCTAGCCCAATTGCTAGAACCACTGATGCAACTGAAAAAGACCGAATTATGATTACGGCAGAAGAGTTTGCTAGAGAATGTGGCATTAAAACGCATTCCGCATATACGCAGTTAGAACTAGCCAGCAAGAATCTACTTAAAAGAAATTTCTCTTATAACAATGAAAGAGGAAAAAAGGTGCTGTCGAATTGGGTGATTGATTGCACTTATGAAGACGGAGGGATAGCTATACGTTTCCCTGAAATCGTTCTACTGATGTTAAAAGAGTTTGATAAATTAAACCCTTATACAAAATATAAAAAAGATATCGTACTAAGTTTGAAAAAAGATTACTCATTCGATCTTTATCATTTAGCTAAAAAGCATCAAGCAATGGGACAATTTGAAATGTCCTTAGAACATATAAAAAATGAGCTGGGTTTGCCCAAATCTTATGACAAACTCTGTAATTTAAAAGACCGAGTAATGAAGCCTTCATTAAATGAGATTACAACTAATACAGATATTGAACTCACTTATGAAAATGTAAAAAAAGGGCGTTCAGTAGTTGGCTTTAAATTTATAGTGAAAGAAAAACCTAAGCCAAAATTAATAGCGCCTCAGCGAGATCAAAGAACTATAGATATGTTCTGCAATTTATCTGATGCTCAAATTAACAAGTACAGCACTATTTTATCTAAACTTTCTGAGCTATCAGACCTCAGTAATTTCCCAGACTACCCGACATTTGCCCTCTGGATTAGTGGCATCTTACGAGATCCGAAAAGTGTAAGAGAGGAAACAACAAAACGGATTTTTAAAGCTCTTCATAGCAAGACGGATTTTAAACCATGAGAACTAAGGCTGAATTAGATGCAATGAGTCATCAAGAACTCAAAGATTATGAGCAAAGTTTACTTGCTCTGTGGACACCAAGAATGGCTATTGAAAGTGACATTGAAAGGTTAAGCACTCATCACAGCGAATTATTAGGGGTTTTTAATCAATTAAAGAATCCGGATGCACCTAAAAATTCACGTTTAAAAGATTCAATCTTGTCTCTGAAATATAAAATCGAATCGCTTGAAGGTAAGTTGAGTGATCTTATTCAAGATAATCGCTTAAATTCTGCAGATTGAATTATTCAGTTTATTTAATCAAAATCGTGGAACATTGATTAAAGACTAGGCGTGGAACGTGAAAAGTAATAAAAAAAGCCCAGTCATTGACGACTGGGCTAGAAAATTGAAACTACAGCGTTGAATTTTCACGAGAATTATAACACATTTCGTATAAGGTGTATTATGTTAATTTTAGGAAAAATAAATACTGGATAGCTTTATACCCTCCATATTTTATTAAAGATTTTTGGCTTATATCTTCCTAATTTTCATAACTTGGTTCGCATTTTTTTGGAACTCATAAGAGACTGAGGATTCTTCACAGATATATCCATCAGCAAGTAAATCATCTTTGAGTTGCTGTAAATGTTCATAATAATTTCCGCTCATATCTACTAGAGGAAATATTCTTAGTTCCTGACTAGTAACTCTCAATAATTCCTTAATTGTGTCGTAGTGGAACTGATAGCTAAGTCTGCTTGCATAAGTAAATAGAAAATGAGCCGAAAGAGTAATATCAAATGCATGATCGGCAAAAGGAAGAGAAGGTAATTCAACAGCTACATACCTTTCAGGAGCTTGTTGCATATGCTTAGAACAGTCATTTAAGGCTTGGGATCTAGTTTTTCTCAAACTTTCAATATCTTCAAAAAAATTCCAAATATAATTTTGTTTCACTTTTTGGATTTCATTAGCTGTATGTTCAATATCGTGCAATCCCTTTTGTTTTAATGCTTGATGCTCAAAAAAATAAACAATATCAGCAGAAGTTGAATCAATTCCTTTTTGCCTAGCAATAGCTGTAAATGAACAAGCTCCAGCAGGGCAATCTAGAACTTTTTTGTCCTTCAAACTCTCTAGCGATAAATTAAACATTTTCATGTATTCATCAAATGTTCTTCCAATAAATACAACTCTATTTATATCTAATTCTTTAGAAATCAATTTTCTGTCCATAAAGTAATTTTAAAATTGTGTTTAAGATATAACCTCCAATTAAATATTTTAAAAGATGAAAAATCATCTAATTTCAAACTCATTTAACATAATGGAGGTTATACGAAATTGACAATATGTACAGGATTCTGTACATTTAGGATTGTAAAGTTTCAATCACTACCGCCTAGGTAGTCTAGCTAGCAGCGTTTTGACGCAGCTTACCCTATGAGGGATAGATATATGCATGTATTTACATATACGGACGCACGTAACAATTTAAAATCTGTTTTAGATAAAGTAATTGATGATGTAGACGTTGCTTTTATTACAAGAAAAGAAGGTGGCCATGCTGTAGTAATGGGACAAGATCATTACGATAGCTTAATGGAAACGTTATATCTCCTTTCATCTCCAAATAATGCAAGTCGTTTAAATGAATCAATTGCTCAATTACGTGCAGGGAAAACAAAACACAGAGAGTTGATTGAGGATGACGAATCGTAACGTCGAATGGACTGATAATGCCTGGGATGAATATATCTATTGGCAGACACAGGATAAAAAGATACTTAAGCGTATTAATACCTTAATCAAAGAATGTCAGCGAACACCTTTTGAGGGAACAGGAAAACCAGAACCTTTAAAAGCTAATCTTTCAGGATTTTGGAGTCGTAGGATTGATGAAAAGCATAGATTAGTTTATGAAGTGACAGATGAACGAATCTCTATAATTCAATGTCGATTCCATTACTAACAAGATCCCCTATTTTTAGGGGATTGTTTTTTTATTTAATACAAAATCTCATATGCGAAATTTAGGTGTTATTCCATATAACGCCATTAAAAAGATCTTTATCTTTCTGCCTATTTTCTTCAGTCTTACTTTCCGTGCTTAAAAACTTTTCAAAATCGGTTAGTTGACCCTTAAAAGATTCATCATTTTTCAGTTTGTTTAGAACCCAAGCTCCCAGTAGAATTTTACGTCTAGTATCATCTTTTCTTTGTCGATCAGAATTTTTCTTTTTTTCACGAGCAGCAATAGCTTGTTTTTGTGCTTTTAGTTGTCTTAATCGTTCTTCTTGCTTTGCAATTTTTTGCTCTAAAGTTTCAACACTCATACCATCACCATCTCAAGGAATCCCCCTCAAGCATAGGTCTGTTTGAATTGAAATTCAAGACAGCCCATGCTATCGTGGTTTTCCCCGAAGGGCGCACTTAGCCATTGGATTTCATCCAATGGTGCGACAAGGGGTAAATCCCCTTTGTAATCCCCTGACCAACATATACA
>NZ_JALGQY010000060.1:0-4556 GCF_022809915.1 Acinetobacter lwoffii
TTAAAGCCTTCGACTTAACCTTCTTTTACATCAATAATGGCTTCATTTAATGTCAGCATACTTTTTAAAACACCACCGGAATGTGGACAATGACAGATACCGACCTGCGCTGCACCTAAGCGACGAATTTCATCGGCATTAAAATGAATGCCATGCGCGAGCCAGGTCCGGTGATTTAACCAGCCCACACTGTCCAGATAATCGACTGTGCGCAGGCCAAATTTTTCCAGACAGAACTGTTCTTCATCCAGAGTTTCCGCTAGATGGGTATGCAGCCGCACATCATGCTGCTGTGCCAGTTGGGAACTTTCACGCATAATTTCCTGCGTGACTGAAAAAGGAGAACAGGGCGCAAGGGCAATATTCACCATCGCATCTGCACTGCGGTCATGATATTTCGAGATCAGCCGTTCCGAATCGAGCAAGATGGTTTGCATATCTTGCACTGTATGCTGCGGTGGCAGACCGCCCTGATCTTCACCCAGACTCATCGAACCACGGGTCAACATGACACGGATACCGAGGCTTTCAGCCGCCTGTACCTGAATATCAATGGCATCATGCAGTTGTTGGGGAAATAAATAATGGTGATCTGCCGCAAAGGTACAGCCGGACATCAATAATTCGGCCAAAGCCACTTGCGTCGCCAAATAGAGCTGTTCCGGATTCAGCTTAGCCCATACCGGATACAGCGTTTTAAGCCAGGGGAAAAGCGGCGCATTCACCACAGGTGCCCAGGCACGGGTCAAGGTTTGATAAAAATGATGATGGCTGTTAATCAGGCCGGGTAAGATCACCAGATTTTTGGCATCAAATATTTCATCAACAGGTGTGGTTGGGGTTTGGCCTAAAGGCACCAGTTCAACAATTTTTCCTGATTGGATGACCAGACCACCGCGTGCATCACTTTGGTTGCCGGTAAAGATTGCCAGTGGATGTTTAATCCAGATTATTGACATAACATTGCCTTAATCATTGAAATTTCATTTAAAAAGCAAGAGTTATACCAACTGATATATTTTCAGGATTACAGCACCGGAACTTGCAGCTTTAAAGCTTCCATTTGTTCACTTATGTGTTTAATCATTAACTGCGAAGCTCTGGAAATTTGACGTTTCGGCGCAACACAGAGCGCAATGGTCAGGGGATGCAGACCTTTTTCCAGTATTGGTTTAAACACCAGTTCTTTACGCTCAAGATAAGGTAAAACATCTAAAAAACTTAAAATCCCGATGCCTAAATTTTTCTGGATCAGGGCATTCATCAGCCGGATATCATTAGATTCGGTTTTTCTGGCCGGAATAAACTGGTGATGTTTATATAGGGCCTGCACATAATCGTGAATAATTAGCGGTTCAGAGGGAATAAAATGGTTGTCGCTTAAGGTATCGGAAAAATAGATTTTTTCAGCATTAACTAGAGGATGCGTGTTGCTCATGACAAAACCGACCGGCAATTCCAGAAAATGAATCACTTCCAGATGATGATGCGCTTTGGGATTGAGAATTAAACCAAAATCCAGTTCGGCATCCATAATTTTTTTCGCAATAATTTCGCTGTCTGCCACCCGAATATTAAAATGAATCCAAGGATAGTTTTCATACATATACTGCATCGACTGCATGATAAAACCATCGCTTAAAGCCGAGATCAGACCAAATTCGATGGTGCCCCGATTCAGTCCCTGAATTTCATCAAAACGTATGCGGGTATGTTGAAATTCTTTTTGCCATTTCAGCAGGTCGGCATAGAGCAATTCTCCGGCTAAATTCAGCTTTAAGCCATTCGGCAAACGCTCAAACAAAATGATGCCCAACTCTTCTTCAGCCAGGGCGATTTGACGGTGTACCGCAGAAACAGAAATAAACAGCTGATCAGCTGCTTTGCGCAGACTGCCAGTTTTGGCGACCGCAATAAAATATTCGGAAAAACGTGAAAAAGGTGTATTCATAAAGGTACTGAGGGCAAATTTGCCGTATGGTCTTGCTTATAGTGCATCATGCTGCTGGCTATGCGAGTTCTATGCCAAAGTGGCCGTGATGATTTTTCAAAACCTTCAAACACACCGAATGTGTTCTAATTTTTAGAATAATAAGTACGAAACATTCTAATAGACAGAAAGCCAAAAATTCATTTAATTTCAATTACAAGTTAAAGCAAAAGGTCATTGTTTTTGACCTTGAAAAGCTTAGCCACGAAATTAAAGAAAAGGGTTTTATATGAACGCAATACCAGTACTCAATCTATTTACTCAACCCAATGGTAGTGCGTTTGATCCATCTGACTGGAATATTTTGGCGCAGCATTGGTATCCGGTTGCACGCATTCAGGACGTCAGTACCACACCACAACAAGTCATACTGCTGGATGTGAAAATGGCACTGTATAAAACTGAAAGCGGCCGCATTCATTTGGTGCGAGATATCTGTCCGCACCGTGGTGTACCACTGACCAAGGGCTGGGTACAAGGTGAAGAAATCGTCTGTCCTTATCATGGTTTACATTACAATGCCGAAGGCAAATGCTCCAAAATTCCGGCACAACCTGAGCTGACAAAAATCTCTGAGCGTTTCAGCCTGACCAAATTTCCTGTGGTGGAAAAATATGGCCTGATTTGGACCAGTTTATTTAGCCGTGATGAAAGCGAGGCGAATTTCCCGGTGCTGGAAACCTGGGAGGCTGAAGGTCATCAAGCCATTTTGCCGCCATTCGTCGATATTGGTGGTTCTAGCGGCCGTCAGCTGGAAGGTTTTATTGATGTTGCACACTTTGCCTGGGTGCATCATCAGGCATTTGCTGACCGTGAAAATCAGATGGTACCGAAATACCATACCGAACGCACTGACTACGGCTTAAAGAGCATCTACATTTCCAACGTCAGCAACTATCCGCATAGCGTGCAGTATCTGGAGCCAGAAGGCTTTATGTGGACCCGTGAGTTTGATGTGTATCCGCCATTTTCTGCAACATTGAAAGTGTATTTCCCCAATGATGGCATCCTTAAAATTTTAAATGCGTGTTGTCCGGTATCACACAATAAAACCCGCTTGTTTGTGCCACTGACCCGAAACTTTGATACCACCGGTGATTTACAGGCAGTGTACGATTTTAATGCGCAAATTTTTGCAGAAGATCAGGATATGGTGGAAAGCCAAAAACCGGAAGAGTTGCCGCTAGATATTAGTATGGAAGCCCATTTTGAAGCGGATCGATCCTCAACCACTTACCGCCGTATATTGGCCGAGTGGGGATTATCTAAACGCTATATCGTCTAAATATTTTTTAAAAAGCACTTTTATATTAAAGGTGCTTTTTTATTTTAAGGTCACTGTCAAATTTATATTAACGAGCAGCACAAATCATGAATAGCCCGAGTCATGCGCAGATCATTAAATTCCTGAAACTTTCCAATGAGGTCGGCAAGCGCGCCATCAGCTTGGGACATCATCCTTTTGGTGCGGTTCTGGTTGCACCCGACCATGAAACTGTCCTTTTGACCCAATGTAATATGGATACCGTCAACCATGCCGAATCGACTCTGGCCCGTATTGCAGCCACAAACTATCCAGCTGAATATTTATGGCAATGTACCTTATATACTGCGGTAGAGCCTTGCTGTATGTGTTCTGGCACCATTTATTGGGCCAATATCGGCCGTGTTGTGTATGGCATGACCGAAGAAAAATTGCTGCAATGTACCGGTAACCATGATGAAAACCCGACCATGAGCGTTTCTTCTGCCTATGTATTTTCGCATTGCCAAAAAGAGGTGGAACTGATTGGTCCCGTGCCTGAACTGGAAGATGAAATAGCCGAATTGCAAAACAGCTTTTGGTCCAAAAGATAATTAATTTTTCACGCATCATTATTTTTTAAATCTATTTGGCTTTGTTGCACAAACCTATCTGTAAAGGCTTTTTCAGCGATATAATTTTCAAATGAAGAAGCCTACACAGAAAATCTACCGCACAACCAATTGGCCCGCATATAACCGAGCACTCATGAGTCGCGGAAATATTGCCATTTGGTTTGATCCTGCTACGCAATGGTATGCGCCATCAAAAGGCAAACAAGGGCGAAATCAAACCTACTCCGACGCAGCCATCCAATGCTGCTTAATGATTAAATCCTTATTCCGTCTGTCTTTACGTATGGTTACTGGCTTTGTGCAAAGTCTGATTAAACTTTGCGGATTAAATTGGATAGCTCCAGATTACACCACGCTTTGTAGAAGACAAAAGCATATTGATATTGCAATCAGCTACCAAAAAAGTAGCGATGGGCTGCATCTACTCATAGACTCTACAGGGATGAGGTTTCTAGGTGAGGGCGAATGGAAACGCAAGAAACATGGACCTGAATATCGTCGCCAATGGCGTAAACTTCATATTGGTATAGATGCCAAAACCCTTCAAATACGCGCTATTCAACTCACTACAAATAATGTGAGTGATTCACAAGTGCTTGGTGATTTACTCGATCAGATTCCACAAGATGAGCAGATTGACTCTGTTTATACCGATGGAGCTTATGACACCAAGCAATGCCGTCAGGTC
>NZ_JALGQY010000011.1:0-100485 GCF_022809915.1 Acinetobacter lwoffii
GCTGCAAAAATTGATGCCAACCAGGCCCTAATGGGGAAATACGGCTTTTTCTCCACACCGTCGATGGCCTGGAAAAATAATCAGGGTGAATTTAAATCCACTCAAGACCTGGCGATGGACGTCAAGGAAATTTTTGAACAATAATATTTTAACTGCATGATAGAAAAGTAATTTTTACTTAAAACATCTATACATGATAGGGAGGCAGATTTACATTGGTGGATAGGCTAAGCATGAAGAGCAGATAAGAAATGTCAAATTTGGATGATCCACGGGTACTGCTTGCTTTGGAACGAACCGCTCTGGCGTGGAACCGGAGTGGTTTGGCATTAATTGCTTTTGGTTTTGTGATTGAAAAATCCAACCTGCTAGTGCAACTGGTGGACCCAGACACTTATGCACAGAAAATAGCTTATTCACAATGGCTGGGAATTGCGGTGATTGTATTTGGTATGTTGGTAAATTTCGCCTCAATCCTGCAATATCGACGGGGGTTGACATCACTGCGACCGCCGGAATTTATTGAAGGTTATTACACCCAGTATCCCGTATGGCTAAATCTGTTTACTGCTTTTAGCGGACTGCTTCTGATCATTTCTTTTTGGCTGCACTAAGAAGAGGGCTGGGCGCAATACAGCTCGTACAGCTTTTGCATCAGGCTCAAGACCTTGGGGTCACTCAGACGATAGAAAATCTGTTTGCCCTCACGTCGGGTGCCAACCATGTCGGCCTTACGCAGTACAGTCAGCTGTTGTGAAAGTGTAGGTTGATGAATATCGGTAGATTCTTCAATTTCCTGAACATTCATTTCCCCGTCGACTAAGATACATAAGATTTTCAGACGATCAGGATTGGCTAAAACTTTTAGGCATTGGCTGACGAAATCGACCTGTGAAAAATCAATTTTGGCATTTGCAGCAATCATATCCATAAATGTCCTTGAAACCTTTGATGTAGCCCATGCAGTTTACACAATTTACCATAAAACTGCTTGATTATTATTTTTTGTTATATAATATAAAAAACTATATTGTATAGAGATTGATTCACTATGCATGACTTCCTCATCGCATTTATTGGCGGTTTAATGCTCGGACTTTCAGTGGTCGGCTATCTGTACGTCAATGGCCGTATTGCAGGAATCAGTGGTTTGGTTGGGCAGGTATTAAACCCAAAAACCGTATTTAATACGCCTGCGATCTGGTTTTTATCAGGCTTGATCATTACACCGTTTATTTATGGTCTGTTTATACAACCTGAAATCGAATTGAATGCCAGCCCATTGATGATGATTGTGGCAGGTCTGCTGGTAGGCTTCGGGACACGTTTGGGGTCGGGCTGTACCAGTGGTCACGGAATTTGTGGCATTAGTCGCTTGTCTAAGCGTTCAATTGTCGCGACGATGACTTTTATGTTTGCAGGTTTTGTCACCGTTTATATTATCCGTCATATCACAGGAGCATTCTAAAATGAAAAATGTGTTTGCCTTTTTATTTGGTGCTCTGTTCTCTGTGGGTCTGATGGTGTCGGGCATGTCCAATCCTGAAAAGGTACTCGACTTTCTGGATCTGTTTGGTGATTGGGATGCCAGTCTGGCCTTTGTCATGATGGGCGCGATTGCAGTGGCCTTTATTCCTTTCCAGAAAGCATTACGTACGGCACAACCGAAAACAGTATTTAATGAGCCTATTGATTTGCCTAAAAATAATCAGATAGATAAGAAACTGATTACCGGTGCGGTTTTATTTGGTGCAGGTTGGGGCATTGCCGGCATCTGTCCGGCGCCAAGTTTCACCTTGATCGGTTTGGGCCACTATCAAGTGCTCTATTTTATTGTAGCAATGCTGATGGGTGTATGGATTCACCGTAAATGGTCAGGAGCTTAATGGTGTCAAACTTACCTATAGTAAAAGATTTTTTTCACGAAGATACCAATACCTTCAGTTATGTGGTGAGTGATCCTGCAACCGGACATTGTGCCATTATTGACAGTGTCCTGGATTATGATGCGGCCTCGGCTAGTACATCGACTACACATGCAGATCGTATTATTGCCTATATTAAAGCACAAAATTTAACTGTCGAGTGGATTCTGGAAACCCATGTTCATGCAGATCATCTGACGGCAGCGCAATATCTCAAGGCAGAACTGGGTGGTAAAATTGCCATGAGCCAGAAGATTTCAGTGGTACAGGAAACCTTTGGTGCGATTTATCATCTGGACATGAAACAGTTTAATGCCCTGCAGCCATTTGACTACCTGTTTGAGGATCATGAGCATTTCAAGATTGGTGAACTGGATGCCTATAATATTCCTACGCCAGGGCATACGCCGGCCTGTCTCAGCTATGTAATCGGAGATGCGGTATTTGTGGGTGATACCCTGTTTATGCCGGATTATGGTACAGCACGTTGCGATTTTCCGCGTGGTAGTGCATCGACCTTGTTCGATTCGGTACAGTCACTGTATCAGCTTACGCCTGAAACTCGGATGTTCTTGTGTCATGACTATCTGCCTTCAACACGTCATGACTATGTCTGTGAAACAGATGTACACACCCAGAAAACCCAGAATATTCATATCCACGAAGACACCAGTAAAGCAGAGTTTGTCGAAATGCGTCATCAGCGTGATGCCACTTTAAGTATGCCGAAACTGATTTTACCGGCGATTCAAATTAATATGAAAGCAGGGCAGTTTCCTGAGCCTGAAGCCAATGGTGTGTCTTATTTGAAATTGCCATTGAATTATTTTAAGTCTTAAAACCTTCCTTATAAGCATGGGTTGTCTTTGAGAGAGCACATGCTTTTTTTGCCTGAATCAGACTGGAGTTAATTTCATGTAGGTATAGGGAATTGCATTACTAAATATTAAATTATTTAAATGATGATTCATTCTGTATTCAGATCTTCATAAATTTAAAGGATACTTATTAGGGATATATTCTGTTTTAGACTTAATTCAGGATGCATAAATGAAGTACTCATTTATACAGCAGGTTTTCACTGGTCCCGTGGATATCGTAGGGGATATTCATGGTGAGATTGCCGCGCTGGAACAACTGATCCAGGTATTAGGTTATGACCGGAATGGTCATCATCCAGAACAGCGCAAACTAATTTTTGTCGGTGATCTATGTGACCGGGGGCAAGACAGTGTTGCGGTGATCAAACGCGTCAAACAGCTGGTAGATGAAGGCTATGCACAATGTGTGATGGGTAATCATGAATTGAACCTATTGACCGATACTTTGCGGGAAGGCAATGGCTGGTTTTTTGGTTCACCGCATCAGGATGATCTGAAACCTTTTGATTCGATCCAAGCCTCAATCAAAGATCGACAATGGATTCTGGATTTTTTAAATAGCTTACCGTTGGCCTTGGAGTCGGAGCAGCTGCGTGTTGTACATGCCTGTTGGCATCAAGGATCAATTGATCAATTACGCAATTCTGGTTTTACTTCGCTTGGCGAAGCCTATGCTGATTTCGTTCAACATACAGCGCTGGATCTGCAAGCCTTAGGTATTAATGAATTCATCCAGATAGAGCAGCAACGCTACCAACACCAGTTCAAAGACCCAGCTGCAACTTTACCTTTATTGCAACATCTCGCAGAAAAAGAGCTACGTGAGCAAATGCACAATCCGATTCGGGTCATTACTTCTGGTGCGGAAAAAATCGCCTTAGAACCGATTTATGCCGGTGGAAGGTGGCGGATGATCGACCGCGTGCCATGGTGGGACAGCTATACCGACCAAATTCCAGTCATTACTGGACATTATTGGCGGAACTTTAAATCTACTGAAGAAAAAACCGGTTTACTCAAATCGATCGATGCACTGCAATGGTATGGACAGCAACAAAACGTATTTTGTGTGGATTATTCAGTGGGTAAACGCTATCTCGATCGTCAACAGGGTGTCGCGTTCAGACATCGACTCGGCGCCTTAAGATTTCCAGAAAATATCTTGAGCTTTGAAGATGGCAATCAGTATTCAGTTCAGCGGTTCTGAGAAAAGGCAATTTTCTGATACAAAAAAAGCAGCTTTTCCAGCCGCTTTTTTTACAGAATCTAGATTTTATTCTGCTTCGATTATTTCATAATCATGGGTGATTTCAACACCGCCATCAGACAGCATTTTGCTGGCAGAGCAATATTTTTCAGCAGAAAGTTCTACGGCTTTTGCGACCTGTTTCTCTTTAATCGCTTTGCCGGTCACTACAAAATGCAAGTGAATTTTCGTGAATACTGCCGGAATTGTATCTGCACGTTCAGCCTTTAATTCGCAGCGTACATCGGTAATATCCTGACGAGCCTTCTTTAAAATGGTAACAATATCAAAAGACGCACAACCGCCCAGACCCGTTAAAAGCAGTTCCATAGGACGGGGACCACGGTTTTCACCACCGTATTCAGCTGAACCATCCATAATAAGGCTATGACCACTTTGAGTTTTTGCTTCAAAAGCAACATTCTCTAACCAATGAACGCTTGTTTGCATTGCAACTACCTAAAAAAAGCTATAAATTTATCAAGTAACTGTACACTAACATAAATTGGGTTGATACGGAATTTCAATCCCACTGTGTGACAAGTTCACATTAGGTCTTGTGCGATCTATAAATTATCCATAATCGGAACTGTTAGCATGACTTCAAACTTTTCACAATTAAGCACTGATGCGCTTTCTCCGGGGCAATTACCAGAATCCGTGAAAGCACTGTTAAAACGTGCATATATTAATCGTTATCCAAAACGTACCACGATCATTGATGCAGGATCAGAATCTAAATCTTTATATTTAATTCTGAAGGGGTCTGTATCTATCATTCTTCGTGAAGATGATGATCGTGAAATTGTCGTGGCTTATTTAAATGCGGGTGACTTCTTTGGGGAAATGGGTCTATTCGAGGTTAATCCACAACGTACTGCGGAAGTTCGTACGCGTGATGTGTGTGAAATTGCCGAAATTACCTATGAAAACTTTCACGAAATCAGCAAGCAATATCCTGATCTGAGCTATGCGGTATTTGCTCAATTAGTACGTCGTTTGAAAAATACCACACGTAAAGTCACTGATCTGGCATTTATTGATGTTTCAGGCCGGATTGCACGTTGCCTGATCGACCTGTCTTCACAGCCAGAAGCGATGATTTTGCCGAATGGCCGTCAGATTCGTATTACCCGTCAGGAAATTGGCCGTATTGTTGGCTGTTCCCGTGAAATGGTGGGTCGCGTACTGAAAACGCTAGAAGAGCAGGGCATGATCGAAACCGATGGTAAAGCCATCCTGATCTTTGATGCTTCACTAGAAGAAGCGTCTGAAGCAGTTGCAGATGGTGCCATAGACGAATAATCCAGATATTAAAAAGCAAATCTTCGGATTTGCTTTTTAATGCGTCATTACTTAATACATAAAAATTTAGAACAAGCTTCTCAGAAAAGATGATTTAAGCTCCCCTTATAATTCCGATAGGCTATAGCCCACTTGATCTCAATTCACTGAATAAAATTCACAGGATGTTTTTATGCAATTCAGACCGTTGGCGGATACCGGCATTCTTTTGCCAGAAATTTGTTTGGGCACCATGACCTTTGGTGAGCAGAACACGCAAGAACAGGCTTTTCAGCAACTGGATTATGCTTTAGATCAGGGACTGTATTTCTGGGATACTGCGGAAATGTACCCGGTACCGCCAAAACCTGAAACGCAAGGTGCTACCGAGCGTATTATCGGGAACTGGATCGCTGCACGTGGTGGCCGTGACAAACTCTTTTTAGCCTCAAAAATTGCCGGACCATCGCAAGGTGGTAGCCATATCCGGGATGGTCAAACCCGTTTCGTTGCCGATGAAATTTCAGCAGCCATTGACCAGTCATTGTCACGCCTACAAACGGATTATATTGATCTGTATCAGTTACACTGGCCGCAACGCCCAACCAATTTCTTTGGCAAGTTGGGTTATGGCAATGCTGAAGCGGCAGAAGACCGTGCCGTAACGGATCTGGAAGAAACCCTGACTGCCTTGCAGGATGAAATTAAAAAAGGCCGTATCCGTTATATTGGTCTTTCCAATGAAACCCCGTGGGGCACGATGAAATTTCTGCACCTCGCAGAGAAATTAGGTTTGTCCAAATTTGTCAGTGTACAAAACCCATATAACCTGCTGAACCGTACTTATGAAATTGGCATGTCAGAAATTGCCCGATATGAAAATGTAGGTTTGTTGGCGTATTCACCTTTGGCATTTGGTTATCTGACCAGTAAATTCCGTCATGGTGCGCGTCCTGCCAATGCACGTGTAACGCTATTCTCCCGCTTTAGCCGCTATAGCAATCCGCAAAGTGAATGGGCAACCGAGCAATATGCCCAGCTGGCAGAACAGCATGGCTTAAGTCTTACCCAATTGGCTTTGGCCTTTATCAAGCAGCAGTTCTTTGTGACCAGTACCATTATCGGTGCGACCAATCTGGATCAGCTGAAAGAAAATATTCAGGCATTTGAAATCGATCTATCAGAAGAAATTCTTAAAGCTATTGAAGATATTCACCGTCAGCAGCCGAACCCTGCACCTTAACTTTGTGCTGATTGAAATGCACCCTCCTATGAGGGTGTTTTTATTTTAAGAATTAACAAAGTTGAGTCCACACAACCTAGATGTCAGAAATTAAAAACGGCATAATCAAATGAACATAAGAAGATGAGCTTTAAAAAATGAATCCAGAAGCCACGACATTACCAACTACAGTATTAGTGAAAGCCACGAGTCGAATAGCCGAGCAATTACAGCTTACGCAATCGGAACTTGCTGCCATTCTCGGCGTCCCGGAGCAAGAGGTATTATCGCTTGTGCAAATGGATGATTTAGCTCCGCATACGAGTGAAGGAAAACAGGCACTCGCTTTATTATCAGCAATTGTTTAAGCTTGCTGGTGGCGATTTTGAAGTAATGCGCCTTTTTATCAATTCACCCAATCGCTCTCTAGATGATCAGTTACCACGTAGGCTGATCCAAACGCCGCAAGGATTCAGCCAAGTAATCGATGTTCTGGAACGGATGCGACACATTTAAGTCGTCTTCATTGATCAGAAAGGAAATTCAATACAGGTCATCTGAACAAGCAGATAAAAATTCTATTTGGCGCTCTTGAAATCTGCTTTATATATACCAATATTATTACTGATATCTGTCTTCTAATATAAATTAAGTTTTTGAAAAATATATAAAAATGATTTGAAATTTTATCAAGCGTACCCATATATCCATCAAGTAGAAAATTTGTTGTGAGGAATAACAAGAATGCGTTTTGAAAAATTTACCAATCGCCTGCAGCAAACCCTTTCCGATGCGCAATCGCTGGCCATGAGCAAGGACCATACTTCGATTGATGGAATTCACATCTTGGCCACCTTGATGGACGAAGCATCCAATGTCAGCCTGCTGCAACAGGCCGGTGCCAATCTGCGTGAGTTACAGACCAAGTTGCAAACAGCATTAAGCAATGCGGCAACCCTGACCAATCCATCAGCAGATATCAACCTCAGTCCTGAAGCGGCAAAAGTATTGCATCTGGCAGACAGCTTTGCGCAAAAAGCCGGAGATGAGTTTTTATCTACGGATTGGGTGCTGTTGGCGCTGGCAGAAACCGGAAATACCAAAACTTTATTAAATAGTGTTGGCGTAAAGGCAGAGACTTTAAGCCAAGTGATTAATCAATTTCGAGGCGATGAAAAAGTCATGAGCAATAATCATGAAGATCAGCGTGATTCACTGAATAAGTACACCATTGATTTAACTGAACGTGCGTTGGCAGGCAAGCTTGATCCTGTGATTGGCCGTGATGATGAAATCCGCCGTACCATTCAGGTCTTATCACGCCGTACCAAAAATAACCCGGTACTCATCGGTGAGCCAGGGGTCGGTAAAACTGCAATCGTCGAAGGTCTGGCGCAGCGGATTATCAATGGTGAAGTGCCTGAAGGACTCAAAGGTAAACGTGTTTTATCACTTGATCTGGGTTCTTTGCTGGCCGGTGCCAAATACCGTGGTGAGTTTGAAGAACGCTTAAAAGCCGTTCTGAAAGATATTGCCAAACATGAAGGCGAAATCATCCTGTTTATCGACGAGTTGCATACCTTGGTGGGTGCCGGTAAAGGTGATGGCGCGATGGATGCCGGTAACATGCTGAAACCTGCGCTGGCCCGTGGCGAGCTGCGCTGCGTCGGTGCGACCACACTGGATGAATATCGTCAGTATATTGAAAAAGATGCAGCGCTGGAACGTCGTTTCCAGAAAGTGCTTGTCGATGAGCCAAGCGTAGAAGATACCATTGCGATTCTGCGTGGTTTGAAAGATCGCTATGCTACCCATCACGGGGTACAGATTCTGGATTCCGCGATTATTGCGGCGGCGAAAATGTCGCATCGTTATATTACCGATCGTCAGTTGCCGGATAAAGCCATTGACCTGATTGATGAAGCAGCATCGCGCATCAAAATGGAACTCGATTCTAAGCCAGAAGCTTTAGATAAACTGGAACGCCGTCTGATTCAGTTAAAAATGCAGCTGGAAGCGGTGAAAAAAGATGAAGACTCAGGTGCCAAAGCTGAGATTCAATACTTGTCCGATCAGATCGCCACAGTTGAAAAAGAGTATCATGACCTGGAAGAAGTCTGGCGTGCAGATAAAGCGCTGGTCGAAGGCAATAAAGACGTACAGATCAAACTGGATCAGGCACGTACAGCACTTGAAAAAGCGCAACGTGAAGGTGATCTGGGCGAGGCCGCGCGTTTGCAATATGGCGTGATACCAGAGTTGCAAAAGCAGCTTGAACTGGCTGAAAAAGCCGATGAAAGCGCAACGCCAAAATTGCTGCGTAACAAAGTCACCGACAATGAAATTGCTGAAGTAGTGAGTGCTGCGACCGGTATTCCGGTTGCGAAAATGCTGCAAGGCGAGCGTGACAAATTGCTACATATGGAAGAATTCCTGCATAACCGTGTAGTAGGGCAAGATGAAGCCGTGGTGGCGGTATCCAATGCAGTACGCCGTTCACGTGCCGGTCTGTCAGATCCGAACCGTCCAAGTGGGTCATTCCTGTTCCTGGGGCCAACGGGTGTCGGTAAAACAGAATTGACCAAAGCCTTGGCGAATTTCCTGTTTGACAGCGACGATGCCATGGTGCGTATCGATATGTCAGAATTTATGGAAAAACATTCGGTCAGCCGTTTGGTTGGTGCGCCTCCGGGCTATGTCGGTTATGAAGAAGGTGGGGTGCTTACTGAAGCCGTACGTCGTAAACCGTATAGTGTGATCTTGTTTGATGAAGTCGAAAAAGCGCATCCGGACGTATTTAACATCTTGCTACAGGTACTGGATGATGGCCGTTTAACTGACTCGCAAGGCCGGGTAGTGGACTTTAAAAACTCTGTGATCGTCATGACTTCGAACCTGGGTTCGCAGGATGTACGTGAATTGGGCGGTAATGCCACTAAAGAAGAAGTCCGTACGGTGGTGATGAATGCGGTATCGGAACATTTCCGTCCGGAATTTATCAACCGTATTGATGAACTGGTAGTGTTCCATGCGCTGGAAAAAGACCAGATTCGCGGTATTGCCGATATCCAGTTGGACCGTTTACGTCAACGTCTGGCAGAACGCGATATGCGCTTGTCGGTAGATGACAGCGCTTTCGATCAGCTGATCGAGGCCGGTTTTGATCCATTGTATGGAGCACGTCCACTGAAACGTGCAATCCAGCAGCGGATTGAAAATGGTCTGGCGCAGAAAATCCTGGGCGGAGAATTCCAGCCGGGCGATACCATTCTGGTGAAAGCTGAAGCAGGTGAGTTAATCTTTGAAAAAATGAAACTTAACTAAACCGCTTCTCCTTGCAACAAAAAACCCAGCCTAGGCTGGGTTTTTTTTAATCTTATTTTTAACTTCGAGCATTGCAACACTTTTGTATTCTTGTTGCGGCGAGCTTTAAAGCATGGCTTAAAACTCAGCTCAGGGAAAATAAAGAAGATATCAATCGTGATAAAGACAGTTAATTCATCATCAAATTACACTTGCGGATGACGGATTTTCCAGGCACGGTGAATCTTTTGATTCCGCTTGAAGTCAGGTCCAATGGTTTCCTGGGTAATTTCTTCAACATCAAAGAAGGCCAGAATTTCTTCATCCATCTCAAAACCACGATAGTTATTTGAGAAATACAAGGTACCATCAGTGGTTAAGCGGTTCATCGCACGTTTTAACAGGGACAAATGGTCGCGCTGTACGTCAAAGGTCCCGTAGAATTTCTTCGAGTTTGAGAAGGTTGGTGGGTCGATAAAGATCAGCTCATATTGCTCATGACCTTCTTTTAGCCATTCGAAACAGTCAGAGGCAAAGAACTGATGCTGTTCATCCGCATGATCCACGGTTAAGCCGTTCAGAACAAAATTTTCTTTAGACCAGTTCAAATAAGTATTCGACAGATCGACGCTGGTTGTACTTGCAGCACCACTCAAAGCAGCATGTAAACTTGCCGTTGAGGTATAGCTGTACAGGTTCAGGAAGTGTTTGCCTTTTGCTTCACGTGCAATACGTAAACGCATTTGACGGTGATCCAGAAACAGACCGGTATCCAGATAATCGGTCAGGTTGACCAGAATCTTGGCTTGACCTTCCTGAACGATAAAACGCTTGGATGCTGTACTTTGTTTGGTGTACTGGTTTTTACCTTCCTGACGTGCACGGGTCTTGATAAAGATCGCATCACGGCCCAAACCGGTCACGGCACGAATGGCCTGTAAGGCCAGGTTGAAACGTTTTTTGGCTTTTTCCGGATCAATAGTTTTAGGTGGCGCATATTCTTGTACATGCAAACGCTCGCCATACAGATCTACTGCGACGTTAAAATCAGGTAAATCTGCATCATAGAGACGTAAACAATGGATCTGTTCCTTGACTGCCCATTTTTTTAGAGCTTGCATATTTTTGGTCAGACGGTTGGCAAACTCCATCGCACCTTCAATCGGTTCAAACTGCTGAGGCTGCCAGCTTTCTAGGAATGGACGTACCACTGCGGCCGGTTTAACCGTACCGAAGCGGATATAGATCGGCAATTTACCATTCATCAAACGCAGGATTTGCGGATCATTGAACGCCAGCACATCGGCCTGTTCCACTTGGGAGGCAATCACAGCCGCTTTTTGATTCGGGAAATTCTTTTGCAATAAAGCCGATAAACCCAGGTATAAAGAACGGTTTTGCGCTTTATCGCCGAGACGTTCGCCATATGGCGGGTTGGTCACGAAGAATACTTTCTTGCCTTCTGCATGGAAATCAGGCCAGTCATTTAAAGTCCGTTCTTCGATCATGATATTGTCGAGAGCAGCTTCAAAACCCGCCGCGATAATATTTTGTCTGGTGGCTTTAACCGCTTCCCAGTCCGCATCGAAGGCATAGAATTGTGGTAATGGATTTTCCATTGCCGCTTGATGACGTTCAGCAGCTTCGGCCTTGATGCTCATCCACAGTTCATGGTCATGGCCATTCCAGCCATTAAAACCGAAACGACGGACCAGACCCGGTGCACGGTCGGTCAAAATCATTAGGGATTCAATAATAAAGGTACCTGAACCACACATTGGATCGACAATGATGTCCGGATTTAACGCTTTTAAACCACCTTTTTGCAGAATCGCAGCAGCCAGGTTTTCCTTAATCGGTGCATCAGTCATGAAACGGCGATAACCGCGTTTATGCAAAGAGTCACCAGACAGGTCGAGGCAGTAAGTATGTTCTTTCTTGCCTGCCAGAATATACATGGTGATTTCTGGCTGTTTGGTGTCAATGCTTGGACGTTTGCCTACCGCTTCCATAAAGGAATCTACGACACCATCTTTGGCACGTAAAGTCGCGAACTGGGTGTTGACCTTGATGTCACGCTCGACATGCAAACGAATCGCAAAGGTGCTTTGTGGTGCAAAAATCAGCGACCAGTCGAAGCTGAGAGCCCCTTCATAGAGTTCTTCTGCCACATCACGGGCATCATGAGAAAATTCAATTTCATGCGTGTGGATTGGCATCAAAACACGTGAAGCCAGACGTGACCACATGCAGATACGATAAGCATTTTCCAGTGTGCCTTTAAAGGTCAAACGGCCCGGAAAACGCTCAATATTCTGAACACCTAAGCCTTGTATTTCTTCTTCTAATAAGGTTTCCAGACCATCGGCACAGGTGACCCAATAATTGCTTAAACGTGGAGAGGTATTCATATAATAGAGAGACCAAAAAAGATAAATAAAAAACTGCGCTAAGTTTACCGTATTTTTATATTGAAAGCTTTTGAAATTCTCTGAAAGGCCGTGGCATGTGATAGAGAAAAATAATATTCACACTATAAATTGAGGAACTGGTACGCATTTTGCTCTATACATGGCAAATCAGGCGGTCAGTCGATGGGGAGCGATGGCTGCCTGATTTTTCAATTTTATAATGGGGGTTAAGATGTTAGAGAATCAGTTACGCAACCATGACGCTTTTTCAGTGGCCACTTTAATCTATGCGCGTTTACGACGTGTTTCAGGTCGGGTGATTGATGCAATTTATCTGGCAGAGAACCTGGATTATGCCCGGCATGTGATTCAACTGGCAGAGCAAACCCAGGATCCAGATTTGAATCATCTGATCCAGCGCCTGAAAATGGTACTGGAGATTTCTGAAACAGCACAAGACTCACAAACAGAATCTGCACACCCAAGCCAGCAGGAAGGGCTGATCTCGGTCGAACCGGATGAAGACGATATCTATCGTGCACAGGTGTCACATCGGTATATTGGTGCACTGCGTTAAACCTGAGATGGGTGTGAATGCTCCAGACTGAAGCGCCCGTTGGTTTTGTACTTAAAATCAGCAAGATGCAAATCGGGTTAAATTATCTTATTGAAAAAATACAAAGGAATCTGATTTTTTATTTTTATTGTTCAGATGCTTTTTGTACAAGTAGCAGCGTGGCCAACTATAAAAATTCGCCAATCTCTGTATAATATGTTGACTTAACGCATAAGGAATCTCTCATGCACTTGGCGGCATTGCATACACCGAGCCAGATTCAACTCAATAAAGAAGGTAATCTAAAACACTTCTTGACCATCGAAGGTCTTTCTAAAGAAACCCTGACAAAAATATTGGACACTGCACAGTCCTTTTTTAATGACCAAAATCAGCTGATCACCAATAATTTGCTCGAAGGCAAAACGGTGATGAACCTGTTCTTCGAAAATTCAACCCGTACCCGCACCACCTTTGAAGCCGCTGCCAAGCGCCTTTCTGCCAACGTTCTCAATATCGATATTGCCCGTTCGAGTACTTCTAAAGGTGAAACCCTGCGTGACACCTTATGGAATCTGGAAGCCATGGCGGCCGATATTTTCGTGGTACGTCATTCATCTTCAGGGGCAGCGCATTTTATTGCCAAGGATGTCTGTCCAACAGTGGCAATTATTAATGCCGGTGATGGCCGTCATGCGCATCCGACTCAAGCGATGCTGGACATGCTGACCATTCGCCGCGAAACCAATAAAAAATTCGAAGAAATGTCGATTGCAATTATTGGTGATATCAAGCATTCACGTGTCGCGCGTTCAGATGTGGCCGCCTTGCAAACTTTAGGCTGTCAGGATATCCGGGTGATTGCACCGAATACCTTGCTGCCATTGGGCTTTGAAGAATATGGTGATGGTGTTCGTCTATTTAATAATATGGAAGACGGCATCAAAGACTGCGACGTGATTATTACGCTTCGTATTCAGAACGAGCGGATTGATTCTCCGGCACTGGCCTCGCAAGCAGAGTTCTACAAAATGTATGGCTTGAATAAAGAACGTCTTGCCATGGCCAAACCGGATTGTATCGTGATGCATCCGGGACCAATGAACCGCGGCGTTGAAATCGACTCAAGTATTGCGGATGGTCCGCAATCTGTGATTTTGAAGCAGGTGACCAATGGTATTGCCGTGCGTATGGCGGTGTTGGCTTTATCGATGCAAGGCCAGTTACAAGAACAAGGTTTGATTGAAGCGATTGCGGGTTAAGGAATAAGTCATGACTATTGTAAAAATTGAAAATGTCCGTGTTCTTGATCCAATCCAAAACACTAATTCTATCCAGACCGTGTATCTGGAAAATGGAAAATTCGTTGCAGAAACAGCAGACGTCTCTGAAACGATTGATGGTCAAGGCAAATGGTTAATGCCAACCATGGTCGATTTGTGTGCGCGTTTACGTGAACCGGGTCAACAGCAACACGGTACGCTTAAGTCTGAAGGAAAAGCGGCACGTGAAAATGGCATTTTGCACGTATTTACGCCACCCGATTCAAAGCCAATCGTACAAGATAATGGTGCGCTGATTCACGGTCTGGTCGAAAAAGCCATGCTGGATGGTGGGATCTATCTTCAAGTGATTGGTGCGCAAACCCAAGGCTTAAATGGTCAACAACCGGCAAATATGGCGGGCTTGAAAAAGGGCGGTTGTACTGCGGTTTCCAATGCCAGTGCGCCGTTTGCCAATGATGATGTGGTACTGCGTACCCTTGAATATGCTGCAGGCTTAGACCTGACGGTGGTGTTCTATGCGGAAGAACCACAAATTGCCAAAGACGGCTGTGTGCATGAAGGGTTTATTGCATCACGTCAGGGCTTGCCGATGATTCCGGCACTGGCTGAAACCGTGGCGATTGCCAAATATCTGTTGATGATTGAATCAACCAAAGTACGAGCACACTTTGGTCTGTTGTCTTGTGGTGCTTCGGTGGAATTGATCCGTATTGCCAAGGAAAAAGGCTTACCGGTGACCTGTGATGTGGCCATGCATCAGTTACATTTAACTGATCATTTGATTGATGGATTTAACTCTCTTGCACATGTGCGTCCACCGCTTCGTTCTGAACAGGACAAAGAATTACTGCGTCAGGGTGTAAAATCAGGTGTGATTGATGCGATTTGTACTCATCATGAACCGCTAAGCAGCTCTGCGAAAATGGCGCCGTTTGCTGAAACGCAGCCAGGTTTCACTGCTTTTGATACCTATGTGCCTTTTGGTCTGCAACTGATTCGTGAGGGGTTGTTGACTCCACTGGAATGGGTGGAAAAAGTGACCCTAGCTCCGGCTCGTGTTGCACAAATGGCAGATCGATGGATAAATGAATCAGGCTGGGTGCTGCTAGATCCGGAACTGGAATGGACCCTGAATAAAGAAAGCATCGTGTCACAAGGTAAAAATACCCCGCTCATTAATCAAAAAGTGCTGGGTAAAGTGGTTCAAACTTTTGCTGCTTAAATGATGCCAATTTTATAAAAGTCAGCTTCGGCTGGCTTTTTTTATTTTTTAAATTTTGTGTTGGTAAAATGAGTACTCAACAAAAACAGTGAAACTTTATGATATTCATACAATTATTTACATTTTCAAAAAATGGGGATCGTTACACTGATTAAATATTAAACATTAGAAAAATCAAAAGAATGGTGACGATTATGAATATAGACTTTATAGAACGCTTAAAAAGCGATGTTACGGCGATTGTGCTTCAAGGTGAAACCGAGCATTTATTTGCCAAAGATCAAGCTTTGGCTCAATTCTATCCCATATTTTTAAGTATATTGCGTGCACGTCCCGCCTGGATTGAGAATCTTGGTCAGCAACTTAATCCAAAAATTCATGAATTATTCAATGCAAATCCGGCACTCAAGCAGCAGTTTCTGGATCAAGTGGATCAGAGCGCGCCACAAGATGAAATAGAGCATACCTTGAACCGGTCAATTGTACCGACTATGAATTTTTTACAGACCGAAGCGGGTGCTTCAAGTCCGGAAGCGATTAGCCATTTGCTGGAAACCCACGCCGATTCGATTCAGCGCGCATTACCCGTTTGGGCTGGACCTATTCTGGCAGCGCTAGGAGTTTCACCCTTGGCAGGGCAAAATTTAAATCAGGAGCCTGTATTGGCGGAGCAGACCATCATTGTTCAGGAAGAAAGAAAAACCGGCTTTTTATGGCCGTTTATTATTTTTCTGATCCTGGCGGGTTTGATCCTGTTTTTGGTTCGTAGCTGCATGCAGGATGATGTTGAAGATTCAAATACCCAAGCGACCAGTGAAGTTGCTGCAGCTCAGCCTGCATCCTTGCGATTAAGTACAGGCAGTAATGGCGAAATTGTCAGTTGTCAATTACAGCTGAATAATCCGCAGTATATGGAAATTTTGCAAAACGAGATCAAACAGATCTTTAATTATAATATTGGTTGTGGGGCGCTGAGCAGTGAGGTTTATCATTCAGAATTTATTGATCAGGATACTATTCCGACTGTGTTGAGAACAATGCAGGGAATGCCAAATGTGTCACTTGACTGGATTGGCAATCAGGTTTCAGTGCGTGCAGCAACCAATGCAGAGGCCGAGCGTCTGGCAGCACAAATTCGTAGTCTGGCCAAAAATGTCACAGTGGTGACCCAGCAGCCGCTCAATAGAAGTGACGTGATTAATACCGCCAATAGTGAGGCAGAACAAGCCTTGGCCAGTATCAAGACCGATAATGTTAAAGCGCTGGATGTGGCGACTGCACTGAATTTACAGATCATTAATTTTGATACGGCATCGACTGAAGTTCCCGAGGTCAATAAATTGGTGCTGGATCAGGCTGCTGCATTATTGCAACGAGCACCGCATGTCATTCTGAAGGTTACAGGACATGCCGATGCTCAGGGTAGTGAAGCAGAAAATAAGGTGCTGTCTGTGCAACGAGCTCAAGCGATTACCAGTTATCTCGTTGGAAAAGGGGTCAATCCTGCACAGTTACAGGCAGTTGGCATGGGAGAGGATCAGCCGGTTGAACCCAATGCCACACCTGCCGGACAGTTTCAGAATCGTCGCGTGACCTTTGAGGTCGTGAATACCGAAACGGGAATTGTACGTGAAGTAGATGATGAAGGTGTAGTTGAGAAGACAGGAAATTAAGAGAGCGGCCTAAATAAAAAAGGACGAATTTTCGTCCTTTTTTATTATCTTAAATTAAGAAAATACCGGCGGGCTATAAGTCAATGTCCGACCAAGGAACCACAGCAGGAACAGTACCAAAGGCAGATGGAAAATCAGCTGGGTCACCGTAAATCCAATCACATCTTTGGCTTTTAATTTCAGGATACCCAACATCGGAAGCATAAAGAATGGATTAATCAGATTCGGCAAGGCTTCTGCCGCATTATAAATCTGTACCGACCAGCCCAGATGCACTTTCAGGTCATGCGCAGCCTGCATCACATAGGGCGCTTCGATAATCCATTTCCCTCCGCCAGAAGGAATAAAGAAACCCAGAATCGCCGAGTATAAGCCCATCACAATGGCAAAGGTTTCCTGCGAGGCAATGGAAACAAAGAACTCGGCAATGTAATGTGACAATGACAGATCGGCCGGGTTTAGCGCATTGGTCATCATAAAGGCAATACTGCCATACAGCGGAAACAGGATCAGTACCCCAGAAATGGCGGGTACGGCTTTGGATACCGCATTCAGGAAATTTCGCGGTGTACCGTGTAAGGCCACGCCCAAAATCAGGAAGATAAAGTTATAGGTATTTAAGCTGGAAATGGCCAGAATCGGATTGCTTTTGGAAAATTCGTTAAACATCCAGACTGCGCCCAGAATCACAATCAGAATGCTTAAAATGGGTGAATTTTCCAGCCAATCCCCCGGTCTTTTTTCGGCAGATACTTCCGGTTTTTCTTCTTCAATCTGAATCGGAAAGTGCTCAATGGTTTTAATGTCAGACCCTTTAGGTGCTGACCAGTAAGCAATCGCAATTGAAGCTACAATCAGTACCGCCGTCATGATCATGGATTGCGGCAGGAAAATGGTTTCGGTAAATGGAATCACGCCCGTCAGATTATAAATCGGTTCAGGCAGACTGCTTTTATTGGCCTGTAACTGTGCAGCTGAAGAACTGATCCCCAGTGCCCAGGTCGCACCCATCCCGATAATCGCGGCAGCCGCAGCAGCGCGGTAATCCATGTTAAGCTCTTTACGCTGTGCCAGTGCAATCACTAGGAGTGCAGTCAGTACAGTACTCATGGCCCAATTAATCAGAGAAATTAACAGGCTGACCGTGGCGACCAGGACAATCGCACCACGACCGGAATGTGGCAGGCGCGCCATTTTCTGGATCAGAAGCTGGACAGGCTTAGATACGGAAACCACATAACCGACCACGATCAGCATGCACATCTGCAAGGTAAAGGGAATCAGGCTCCAGAAGCCGTCACCAAAGGAAATCGCGACATCCTGTGCCGGTGCACCAATTCCGATGGCAGCAATCGCCACAATGATCACGCCAAGCAGGGCAAAAATATAAGAATCCGGAAACCATTTTTCTGACCAGTCGCTGACGCGCAAGGCGAAGCGCTGCAAGATATTTTTTTGAATTTGCATGATTAAAATCCATTTATTCTGCGATTATTATTTTGAAATGAAGCAGCTATATATAAAAAGCCCTTAAGAAATTTTATTCTTAAGGGCTGGCTGGATCAGGCAGCGTTACGTAGTAGCGCTACTCCCGTGACTTTTTGAATCTCTTCAAAACTGACCTCTGGTGCCAGTTCAACCAGTCGAATTCCATCAGGAGTAACATCCAGTACACCGAGATCGGTAATAATCCGGTTGACCACAGCTTGACCAGTCAGCGGCAAGCTACATTGCGGTACAATCTTCGGTGTACCATCTTTGGCGCAGTGTTCCATCAAGACCACGACCTTTTGTACACCCGCGACCAGATCCATGGCACCGCCCATGCCTTTGACCTTTTTGCCTGGAATCATCCAGTTGGCCAGATCACCAGTTTCGGACACTTCCATAGCACCCAGAATGGCAATATTGACATGACCGCCACGGATCATGGCAAAGGAGTCGGCACTTGAGAAAAATGAAGCACCTTTACGCGCGGTAACCGTCTGTTTACCGGCATTGATCAGGTCGGCATCCACTGTCTCCTCGGTTGGAAATTCGCCAATCCCCAGCAGGCCATTTTCCGACTGCAGCCAGACATTGATATTTTCCGGAATATAGTTCGCGACTAGCGTCGGCAGGCCAATCCCTAGATTGACGTAGAAACCATCTTCAAGCTCTTGTGCCGCGCGCTGCGCCATTTCATTACGTGTCCAAGCCATGATCAAGCCTCCGCCTTTAAAGTCATCTGTTCAATACGTTTTTCCGGTTGAGCATTCAGGACTATCCGGTTCACATAAATTCCCGGAAGATGGATTTCGTCCGGATCCAGCACGCCAATTTCGACAATCTCTTCGACTTCAGCAATGGTAATTTTGCCGGCCATGGCACAGACCGGATTAAAGTTCTGGGCGGTTTTACGGAAAATCAGGTTGCCGGCTTTATCGGCCTTATAGGCTTTAACCAGAGCAACATCAGCTGTTAAAGATTCTTCCAGAATGTAAGACTTGCCATTAAATTCACGGACATCCTTACCTTCAGCGATCACGGTTCCGACACCCGTCGCCGTATAAAAAGCCGGAATACCGGCACCGCCAGCACGTAATTTTTCTGCCAGTGTACCCTGTGGGGTCAGCTCAACTTCCAGTTCGCCATTTAAATATTGACGTTCGAATTCCTTGTTTTCACCGACATAAGAGGAGATCATTTTTTTAATCTGTTTTGTTTCCAGTAAAAGCCCCAGACCGAAGCCGTCTACACCGGCATTATTGGAAATACAGGTCAGATTTTTGGCACCTGTTTCTTTTAGGGCCGTGATCAAAGCTTCTGGAATACCACATAGGCCGAAACCACCGACAGCCAGAGTATGACCATCTTGCACCACATCCTTTAAGGCGGATTGAGCGCTGTCATAAACCTTGTTTGACATCTTGTCACCTCTATTGTTATTACAGCAGACTTAAATCTGCTGTTTATATCCTTATGGGTTGCTTAAGTTTATTTTGCTCAAGCATGATTATTGTTAAGCACAGGCTTTTTGCCAGTAGGCATTGGCATAATTGGATGGATTATTGCGCTGCAAGACTTCACTGATATTACGACTGGCCTGCATCAGGGCATCCAGCTGAATACCGGTTTGAAAGCCCATATTCGAGAGCAGGTAATACAGGTCTTCAGTTGAAACATTGCCTGAAGCGCCTTTGGCATAAGGGCAGCCACCTAAGCCTGCAATGGATGAATCAAATACACGAATGCCTTGCAACAGTGACTGGTAGATATTGGCGATGGCCATGCCGTAAGTATTATGAAAATGGCCTGCCAAAACTTTAGCATCAAGTTCAGCCAGACAGGCCTCCCAGACGTTTTTCACCCGATTCGGAGTGGCCGTGCCAATGGTTTCACCCAGCGATACTTCATAACAGCCCATCTCCAGCAAACGTTGCGTGACTTTCACCACCTGTTTCGGATCAATGGCACCTTCATAAGGACAGTCCACCATGCAGGAGACATAGCCGCGCACCTTAATATCATTGGCTATGGCCGCTGCCATGACATCGGCAAACTTCTCGAAACTTTCATCAATCGAGCAGTTGATGTTCTTGCGGGTAAAGCTTTCAGAAGCAGCGGTAAATACCGCGACTTCTTTGCAACCCACAGCCAGTGCCGATTCAAAACCTTTCAGATTTGGGGTTAACAAACTGAACTGAATATTCGGATCTTGGGGTAGGCTGGCAAAGAGCACATCACTGTCTGCCATTTGCGGTACCCATTTGGCTGAAACGCAGGAGCCAACTTCGATTGACTGTAGACCGGTTTTCATCAGGTCTAGAATCAGGTTTTTCCGGTCATTCAGGGTTAGTGGCGTCTTTTCATTTTGCAGGCCATCGCGTGGCCCGACTTCTACGATTTTGACAAAATCCGTCATGCCACTTCCTCCGCCAGAGGCTGGAACTCGACCAGTTCATCACCGGCCTTGACTTGGTCACCTTTCTGGAAATATGAACTTGCAATGATGCCGTCATGCGGTGCACGAATTGAATATTCGATCTTCATGGCTTCCAGCGTCATCAGTACATCATCTTTTTTGACTTTGTCATTGGCTGCCACGAGCACCTGGGTAATGACACCTGGCATTGGCGCGATCAGATTATTTTCCGTGCCTTGTTCATCCTGATTATTAAAATCAGACTTCAGGTAATTGAACTTATAGCTTTGACCATTCTGGAATAGAGTAATGCCTTGCTCAGTCTGGCTAAAAGTCAGTTTTTGCTGTTTACCCGCCAGTTGCAACGCTAAAGTATGGGCATCGACGAGCTGACCCTGAATTTGAATTTGCTGACCATTATAACTGGCAACAAAACCTTGATCTTGGGCCTTGAACTGAATTTTCAGGTTGATGCCATTGCGTTGTAATTGCACTGTATGGCTATTTTGCTGATTCAGACGCCAGAATGCTTTTTGCTGCCACACCGGATTGCTTGGAACGGGGTTCTGTGCCTGACGTGACAGAAGTTCAATCAGCGCGGCACTGACCACCAGTTCGGTACTGATATCCGCAGAAGGTTTGAGCAGGAATTCCTCTTCACGCTGAATCAGGCCAGTATCTAAATGTGCATTTTTAAACGAATCACATAGCACCAGGCGATCTAGAAAAGCGATATTGTTACCCAGACCATCGACATGGAACTGACCCAGTGCATGATGCATTTGGGTCAAGGCTGCTTCACGATTTTTACCCCAGACAATCAGTTTGGCAATCATCGGATCATAATAGGTGCTGATTTCATCGCCTTCGACAATGCCACTATCAACGCGGACATGGTCATTTTGCTCCGGATAATGCAGGTAGCTGATCTGACCAATCGCAGGAATAAAGCCTTTTTCTGGTTCTTCGGCATAAACACGGGCTTCGAGTGCATGTCCATGAATCTGCAATTCATGCTGCTGCTTCGGTAAAGGTTCACCAAAGGCTACGCGCAGTTGCCATTCCACCAGATCCTGTCCGGTAATCATTTCAGTGACAGGATGTTCAACCTGAAGACGGGTGTTCATTTCCATGAAGTAAGCTGTGCCGTCTTGCTCCACGATAAACTCGACTGTACCGGCACCGACATAATTTACTGCACGCGCAGCATCGATTGCCGCCTGACGCATCGCCTCCAGTTTGTCTTCCGGCATTTTCGGTGCAGGCGCTTCTTCCAACACTTTCTGATGGCGACGCTGTACCGAGCAATCACGTTCGAACAGATGTACATAATTGCCGTGGGTATCACCAAACACCTGCACTTCAATATGACGTGGCTGAATCACATAACGTTCAATCAGAACGTCTTCATTGCCAAAACTTGAACGTGCTTCACTCTTGCATGAAGCAAGCGAGCTAAGAAAATCTTCGCTGCGTTCCACCAGACGCATGCCTTTACCGCCACCGCCGGCACTGGCCTTGATCAGTACCGGATAGCCAATATTGTCTGCCTGCTGTTTCAGGAAGTCGGCATCCTGATTGGTACCATGATAGCCGGGGGTTAGAGGCACACCGGCTTTTTCCATCAGCGCTTTAGAGGTGGCCTTTAGACCCATTGCCAGAATGGCATCGACTGGCGGGCCAATAAAGACAATATTGTTGTCCTGACAGGCCAAGGCAAACTGGTCATTTTCGGACAGGAAACCATAACCGGGGTGAATCGCCTGGGCACCAGTGTTTTTGGCTGCCTGAATAATGCGATCAATTTGCAAATAACTTTGTGCTGCTGGCGATTCACCAATATAGATCGCTTCATCGGCCAGTTTCACATGTTGTGCCTGAGCATCGGCATCGGAGTAGACAGCAACGGTGGCAATCCCTAATTTCTTCGCTGTACGAATGACACGGCAGGCAATTTCACCACGGTTGGCAATTAAAATCTTTTCAAACATCGTAGGATCCTTCTTGTTGTTATGCCGTGGTCTTGATCCAGGCCGGGCTTTGTTTGTTTAAAAATGCATTCAGTCCATTTTTCGCCTCATCTCCCTGGCGAATATGGGCAATATGCTGTGCGGTTTTAAGCAGTAAATCTTCGGTTAATACCTGTTGGTCAACCAGTTGGATCAACTGTTTGGATGCACTCTGTGCAGCAGGTCCACCCAGTAAAAGTGCTTCCACAATTTCATCAATTTTGCTGTCGAGCTGTTCCGGTGGAGTGACTTCATGCGCAAGACCAATCATTTTGGCCTGTTCAGCAGTAATCCGCTCGGCGGTCAGGAAATAACGTGAGGCCTGACGGGCCCCAATCGCACGAATCACATACGGGCTGATGGTCGAAGGTGCCAGACCTAAACGTACTTCCGACGTCGCAAACTTGGCATCGGTACTGGCCACGCAAATATCACAGGCCGAAGCCAGACCCATGCCGCCGCCAAAGGCAATACCATGTACCCGGGCAATAGTCGGCTGTTTTAAGGTCGCCAAACTTTGCAGCATTTTTGCCAGTTTGAGGGCATCTGCTTCATTGTCAGCCTGTGATGCCTGACCGGCCTGTTTCATCCAGTTCAAATCCGCGCCAGCAGAAAAACTTTTGCCACGACCCGCTATAATCACCACACGGATATCATCACGGCTATTTAAAGACTGGAAGCAAGCATGCAGTTCTTCAATCACTTGGGTATTAAAGGCATTGTGCAGTTCTGCACGGTTAATCCAGACTGTTGCGACCTGATTCTGCTGTTCGAGCTGTAAAAATTGATAATCCATTTTTGATACCTCTTACATGCGGAACACGCCGAATTTGGTTGGCTGGATGGGCGCATTTAGGGCTGCAGCCAGACTCAAGGCTAGTACTTCACGCGATTGCGCTGGATCAATCACACCGTCATCCCATAAACGCGAAGATGCATAATAAGGATGGCCTTGGCGTTCGTACTGGTCACGAATCGGCTGTTTAAACTGGTCTTCTTCTTCAGCTGACCAAGTTCCGCCTTTTTGCTCAATCTGGTCACGTTTTAAGGTCGACAAGACGCTGGAGGCCTGTTCACCGCCCATCACTGAAATACGCGAGTTTGGCCAGGTCCACATAAAGCGTGGCGAGTAAGCGCGTCCACACATACCATAGTTGCCTGCACCAAAAGAACCGCCAATCACTAGAGTCAGTTTCGGTACATTGGCATTGGCGACGGCCATCACCAGCTTAGCACCATTTTTGGCAATGCCTTCATTTTCATACTGGCGGCCGACCATAAAGCCGGTAATATTTTGCAGGAAAATCAGCGGAATATTGCGCTGGGTACACAGTTCAATAAAATGTGCGCCTTTTTGGGCAGACTCGGAAAATAGAATGCCATTATTGGCAATAATCCCGACCGGCATTCCATAGAGCTTGGCAAAACCGGTCACCAGGGTGGTGCCGAAACGTACTTTGAATTCGTCAAAACGTGAGCCATCGACAATACGCGCTATCACTTCACGGATATCAAAAGGCTTGCGCGCGTCACTCGGCACAATGCCGTACAGTTCTGAACTGTCAAACAGCGGCGCTTCGATTTCATCTGCGGTTTTGTTTGGCTTTTTGTTCAGGTTGGCCACGATGTTGCGGGCAATCGCAAGCGCATGTTCATCATTTTCTGCCAGATGATCAGCCACGCCAGACAAACGGGTATGCACATCACCACCACCGAGATCCTCACTGGACACCACTTCACCAGTAGCTGCCTTAACCAGAGGAGGACCGCCGAGGAAGATCGTGCCCTGATTGCGGACAATAATGGTTTCATCTGACATGGCAGGAACATAAGCCCCACCGGCAGTACAGCTACCCATCACCACTGCAATCTGGGCGATACCTTGGCTCGACATACGTGCCTGATTGTAGAAAATACGGCCGAAGTGATCGCGGTCTGGAAATACTTCATCCTGTAAAGGCAAATATGCACCACCTGAATCCACCAGATAAATACAAGTCAGCTGGTTCTGTTCGGCAATTTCCTGGGCACGTAAATGCTTTTTCACTGTTAATGGATAATAAGTACCGCCTTTCACCGTAGCATCATTGGCGATGATCATGCAGGTCACACCGTTGACCTGACCAACACCAGCGACCACACCTGCGGCAGGAACATCATCCTGATACACCTGATAGGCAGCCAGCTGACCAATTTCCAGAAAAGCGGTTCCTGGATCAATCAGGTGATTAATCCGTTCACGTGGTAACAGCTTGCCGCGATCTAAATGTTTTTGGCGGGCAGTTTCGCCGCCACCGAGGGCAATCTTTTCGACTTTCTGTTTCAGGTCATCCACCAGTTGCAGCATGGCAGTCTGGTTGGTTTTAAACTCTTCACTACGTATATTGATTTTGCTCGATAACTGATTCATGACGAACATCCTTGTTTTATTCTAAGTGTTAAGGTTTAGGCTGTTTCGTTGAAGAGTTCACGGCCAATCAACATGCGGCGGATTTCTGAAGTACCGGCGCCAATTTCATACAGTTTGGCATCGCGCCATAAACGGCCTGCAGCAAACTCGTTGATATAACCGTTACCACCTAAAGTCTGAATGGTTTCACCCGCCATCCAGGTCGCTTTTTCAGCAGCATATAAAATGGCACTGGCAGCATCTTTACGCAGGCTACGGCTATGCTCAGCTTTGTCACATTCAGCACCGACCGCATAAACCAGTGCCTTACAGGCTAGCCAAGTCGAATACATGTCGGCAATTTTGCCTTGCATTAACTGGAATTCGCCCAGCGCCTGACCAAACTGTTTACGGTCATGAATATATGGAATCACTGTATCCATACAGGCATCCATAATCCCCAGTGGGCCAGCACTCAATACAGCACGCTCATAGTCCAGACCACTCATCAAGACCTTGGTGCCATTACCGACGCCGCCCATGACGTTTTCTTTGGGTACTTCGACATTGTCAAAAAACAGCGGATAAGTGTTTGAACCGCGCATACCCAGTTTGTCCAAATGTGTGCCATGACTGAAACCTGGCATATTTTTTTCAACCAGAAAGGCGGTCATGCCTTTGGCGCCGGCCTGCAAATCGGTTTTTGCATAGACCACCAGGACATCGGCATCGCCACCATTGGTGATCCACATTTTTGAACCATTCAACAGGTAGTGATCGCCTTTGTCTTCTGCTTTCAGTTTCATGCTCACCACATCCGAGCCTGCATTCGGTTCAGACATTGCCAAGGCACCGACATATTCACCTGAAATCAGTTTAGGCAGATAACGCTGTTTCTGTTCTTCAGTACCATTTCGCTTAATTTGGTTTACACATAGGTTAGAATGTGCGCCATAGGACAGCCCAATGGATGCAGAAGCACGGGAAATTTCCTGCATGGCAATGATGTGCGCCAGATAACCAAAATTTGAACCGCCATATTGCTCACTGACTGTCAGCCCGAGCAGGCCCATCTCGCCAAATTTTTTCCAAAGGTGAGCAGGGAACTCGTTGTCACGGTCAACCTGTTGAGCAATCGGGGTAATTTCTTTGGCGCAAAATGCGGCCACTGAATCACGAAGCGCTATTAGAGTTTCATCCAAACCGAAATCCAAGCTTTGTAAATTCATTCTTCATCCATCCTGAGGTTATATTTGTTGTGTCCAAAAAAGCATTGTTGTTGTGCTTGTGGTTTTAACATACAACGAAAAAATAAAAAAGTGAATCTATATTCACAAAATGATTTACAATTCATTTTATCTTGTTGAGATTAATTTTATGAGTTATAAAAGATCATCATTGATGCAGGAACGAATGGAACAAAATCGCCTGTCGATTTTGGAATCTGCTCGTGAACTGATTATTCAAGGGGGCTTGAAGGAGGCATCGATTCAGGCGATTGCAGAACGCGCAGGCGTTTCTACAGGGCTGGTCTATCGATATTTCGAAAGCAAAAGCCAGATTTTAATTGAGGTTTTGTCGGCCGCGATTCAGCATGAAGTCGGAATTCTGAACCATATTGCCGAGTCAGATTTATCTCCAAAACTGAAATTGCAAAAATCTGTTACAACTTTTGTCAAGCGTGCCATGAATAGCCCCCAATTGGCGTATTCACTGATGTTCGAACCGGTTGATCCGGAAATGGAACATGAGCGTTTTCGCAGTAAGCAGCTGCTTAAGCAGAGCATTAAGGAAATTCTGGCCGAAGGAAAGGTCAATGGAGAATTCGAATTTGAAGATTTGAATACGGCAGCATTGGGCGTGGTTGGTGCCATGACCTTTGTCGTGATTGAACCTTTAAATCCGTCCCGAAATGTCATGTTTGATCAGAAGTATAAGGATCACTTTGTCAAACAGATTGCCGATTTTTGTGTCAACGCAGTACGTGGGCAGGAGGAAAATTTACAAACATAAACACACAAAAAACCGGTACACAGACAAGGTCGTCGTGGTCATAAAACAATTAGTAAAGTTGAAAATCAGAATTACAAAGAATCAAGGAGATCGATTCAATGACACAAGTACGGTTAAGCTATGCCTATGGAACCAGCAGCCAGCCTTTATTGGGCATGACGATTGGTGAAAAATTTGATCAGGCTTGCGAGCAGTATGCAGAACGTGATGCGGTAGTGAGTTTGCATCAGAACATACGCCTCAGTTACCGGCAGCTACAGGATCAGGTCAATGCCTTTGCCTGTCAGCTGCTGAAACTGGGTATGCAAAAAGGTGACCGTCTGGCGATCTGGTCGCCGAACTGTGTGGAATGGACCATTACCCAGTTTGCGGCCTTCAAGGCAGGCATTATTCTGGTGAACCTGAATCCGGCCTATAAAAGCAATGAGCTTGAATATGTGCTAAACAAGGTCTCCTGTAAGGGACTGGTGATTGCAGCGCAGTTTAAGACGACGGACTATCAGGAAATTCTGACTAAAATTGCACCTGAGCTGATGCAGACTGAAAGTAAATTCCTCAATGCAGAGCGCTTGCCGCATTTAAAGCATGTGATTAAAATTGATGATCAGCAGCATACCGGTATCCACCGTTTTCAGGATTTACTAAGCTCGCCAAGCGCCCAAGAGCTGGAACAACTGCAACAGATCTCCAGTGAATTGCAGTTCGATGAAACGATTAATATCCAGTTTACTTCGGGCACTACGGGCAATCCGAAAGGCACCATGCTGACCCATAATAATATTTTAAATAATGGTTATTTTGTCGGTGAAGCCATTCATTTAGGGCCAGAAGACCGTGTCTGTATTTCAGTGCCTTTATTTCACTGCTTTGGTATGGTTATGGGCAATCTGGCCTGTATTACGCATGGTTCCGCCATGATTTATCCGTCTGCCGTGTTTAATCCATTAGAAACCTTAAAAGCCATTCAGCAGGAAAGATGTACCGCGGCTTATGGTGTGCCGACTATGTTTATTGCGGTGCTGGAACATGAACAGTTTGACGAGTTTGATCTGTCCAGTCTGCGTACCGGGATTATGGCGGGTAGTCCATGTCCGCAGGAAATTATGCAGCGCGTGATTGAACGGATGCATATGTCTGAAATCACGATTTGTTATGGCATGACTGAAACCGCACCCGTCAGTGCACAAAGCTCAACGGCAGACAGTGTCGAGCAACGTGTCAGTACGGTTGGCCGGGTACATCCGCATCTGGAAGTTAAAATTGTCGATGAAAATGGCAAGGTGGTTCCACGCGGCCAATTGGGTGAGCTGTGTGTACGTGGTTATTCAGTGATGCTCGGTTATTGGGAAGATCAGGATAAAACCCAGGAAGTGATTGATGCGGCGCGCTGGATGCATACCGGTGATATCGCTGAAATGGATGATGAAGGCTTTGTCAAAATCAAGGGCCGAATCAAGGACGTGGTGATTCGTGGAGGGGAAAACCTGTTCCCGAAAGAAATTGAAGATTTCCTTTATACCCATCCGGCTGTTTCAGATGTACAGGTGATTGGGGTGCCAGACCATAAATATGGTGAGGAACTTTGTGCCTGCATCATCCTGCATGAAAATGATCCTTGTACTGAAGAAACCATCCGTCAGTATTGTAAGGAGCATATTTCTCACAATAAAGTGCCGCGTTATGTGCGTTTCTTCCATGAATTTCCAATGACGGCTTCAGGTAAGGCACAGAAGTTCAAGTTGCGTGAATTTATGCGTGAAGAATTAAATCTGAAAGAGATTGCTTAAATTATAGCAATTTCAGTCTATTACGGGAGGTAGTGTGGTATTTAATGCTTGCATTGCCTCAATTGGAAGGAACTCATCACTATCAACGTGCAGGCTTTTCTTACTTTTGATGGGCCAAAAGTAAGCAAAAGCCCTTTATTTTGCTGAAGGGACTTCCATGTCCCTCAGCAAAATGGCGACATCCATGTCGCCTGTCACGTGATTAAAATGAGGAAAAGTTCAAGACAAGATGATGAGAAATAAAATTTTTTTTATAGATTCCGCATTAAAAAAATCTTTCTCAGCACTAATTCAATAATCAGAATTCAGAGTAAACAGATGGCAAAAAACTTTCACAGTGAAGTCGTGGTCGTCAGTTATGACGATCATATCCGTAAACTGATTCCCGGTTATGAACTGGTGCATCAGCAGATTGAAGCAATTCTCAGCACTGAACTCCCAGAAACCGCACATATATTAATAGTGGGTTGCGGAACAGGTTATGAATTGTCGTATTTATTAGAGCAACATCCAGACTGGACCTTTACTGCAATTGATCCATCAGCAGCCATGCTGAAACAGGCTAGTAAAAATCTGAATTCTATAGATCGACAAAGGGTGCAATTCATCCAAAGCACGATTCAAGATTTGAATCAGCCGGATACTTTCGATGCCGCATTGGCCATTCTGGTGGCTCATTTCATTCCAAATTCCGAAAAAAACGGATTTTTTCAGGCTATCCATCAGTGTCTTAAAACCAACGGTCTTGCATTGACCTATGACCTGATGCAACCCGAAGATCAGCAAGACATCAAAATTATGCAGAAGCTGGCACAGCAGACAGGGTTAAGCGTGGTGCAAAGTAGCAAGATGATTGAACGCTTGGAGCAGGATTTTCACTTGTTATCTGCGCAAAATTTTACAGCACTTTTAACCAAAGTCGGATTTAAACAGTGCAAAATTTATTGTCAAATCATGAATTATCATGGCTTTTTGCTCAGAAAATAAAGATCAAAGAACTTTTTGCAAATTCTAAAGTTTAAGAGAATATTCAGGGAAGTATTAAAACAATGTCGGCATATTACAGTTTTATTCAGCGCGAACAGCATGCAGATGGCAGTACTACGGCTTATTACCGTTCTAATATTCATGCACAAGGTGCGTGGAATCCGCATGAGCAGCACATGGCGCCAGCCACCGGTATTCTATGCGTCGAACTGGAACAGTTTCAGCCACGTGCTGACATGCGTATTGGTCGGGTCGGGCTGGATATTTTTGGCTTGATAGCCTTTGGTGAATTTTCGATTACCACACGCATGATCCGTCCGGGTAAAACCATTGAACTGGTTGAAGCTGAAATGTGTGCCAATGGTAAAACCTGTATCGTGGCACGCGCGTGGAGAATGCTAACTTCAAATACCACGGCCATTGCTGGAGTGGAAGATTTTCCGATCGAAAGTCCAGAATATTTACCGGTTTGGGAGGGTATGCGCTGCTGGCCGGGCGGTTATATCCAGAGTATTGAAACTCGGGCACATGCCGACCATCGTGCAGGCAAGGGCATTGTCTGGTTGAGAAATTCGCTGGACATGGTAGAAGGCCAACCGGCTACAGACTTTAGCCGTTTGCTCGGTATGGTCGATACGGCCAATGGCATCGTGCCACGTCAGGACCCAAATTCCGGTTGGGGATTTCCGAATCTGGACCTGCAGATTCATATGCACCGTCTGCCACAGGGTAAATGGCTGGGACTGGAAGTGGTGCAGCAATATGGTGAAGATGGTATCGGTTTGACCAGCGGGATTCTGCATGATGTTCATGGACCTTTTGGTCGAAGTGAACAGATTCTGACCCTGCGAAAGTTTTAAAGTCTATTCGAAACATCAAGGCCAATTGCCTCAATCTTTATTTATTGGCATGCTGTGCGTAATTTATCAGGAAGAACAGCAGATGCGGATCAGCATGATTGGGGCAGGGCGAGTGGCATATCATCTTGCCCTTGTATTGTCAGCACAACATGAGATCGTACAGATCTACAGTCGAACCCTAGAAAAAGCACAGCAACTGGCTGAGCAATTTAAAGCTCAGGCAATCGCTGAGCCTGAACAGCTGGATCATGAGGTGGATCTGGTCATTATCGCGGTCAGTGATCAGTCGATTGCCAGCGTCATTGAACAGATTCATCCATATCTGCAGCAGAATCTGATCGTACATACCTCTGGCAGTACCCATCTCGATTTACTGAAAAATGTGCATGCGCGTGCAGGCGTATTTTATCCTTTACAGACCTTTAGTCTGGAACGCCAGATTGATTGGCAGCAGACGCCACTGTTTATTGAGGCGATGAATGAGCAGGACCAAATTCTGTTATTAGAACTGGCAAATAGCCTAAGCAATCGCGTTTATACTTATAGTTCTAGTCAACGTCTCAGTTTGCATCTTGCAGCGGTATTTGCCTGTAATTTTGCCAATTATTGTTATGACATGGCCAAGCAGGTGGTTGATGCACAACAGGTCGATTTTAGCCTGCTGTATCCCTTGATGCTGGAAACCGCCAATAAAGCCACTCAGAATGATCCCAAACAAATGCAGACCGGTCCAGCGATGCGTGGTGATCAGAATATCTTGAATATGCATCAGCAGATGTTAGCCAATATGCAGCGGGAAGATTTACAAAATGTCTATCAGTTGTTGAGCCAGCAGATTCTCACGCGTCATCAGAAATGAAGAATCTGAAGATTTATCTACGGAGAAGGGCTCAAAGATAAATTTTCTCCATAAAAAAGCGCTGATTAATCAGCGCTTTTTTGAATCTTGGATTAAGAAATTTTCTTGAAGATAAAATCATTAATCTTGTGACCGGCTTCAATCCCGCGACGTTCAAACTTGGTTTGTGGACGCCATTCCGGACGAGGGTAGCTGTTGCCTTTGCCCGCCAGATTTTCCAGACGTGGACGTTCTTCCAAGACTTCAAGCATCCATTCCGCATACGGTTCCCAGTCCGTTGCAGCATGGAAAGTTCCGCCAAGTTCCAGCTTTTGCTCCACCAGTGGCATACGGTCATGCGAAACAAAACGGCGTTTAAAGTGACGTTTTTTCTGCCATGGATCAGGGAAGTACAATTGCACAGTATTGATACTATTGTCCGGCATTTCACGCAGCACTTGAATTGCATCAGCATCTAGCACACGTAAGTTAGTCAGGCCTTCAACACCTGCTTCGTAAATGCATTGCGCAATACCCGGTACATGCACTTCAATCCCGACAAAGTTACGTTCAGGATTGGCTTTGGCCATCAATACCAGTGAACGGCCCATACCAAAACCGATTTCTACAGTCAAAGGGCGCTCTGGATGTTCAAAGTGCTGACGTAAATCGCCCACTGGATATTCCAAAATTAAGTGACCATATTGTTCAAGCGCAGTACGTTGAGAGGTGTTTAACGGCATTGAGCGGCGCATAAACGTCACGATTTCACGGTGCTCGCTTAAGTTTTCCAGCTCAACGACTTGCTGGTCTAATTGATCGTTCGACATAACTTTGGCAAATCTAAAAATTCAGAATGCGGTATTTTAAGTCCTGAGCCGAGCAAGTCAAACTTTTCTCGGTATTTCTTCATAAAAATTGGCGAGATCTTCCAGATAAAATAAAAGAGCCAATTGAGGCTCTTTTATTAATCACCGTTCATCAGCTACTAAACCGGTCAATCAGTGTACTGCTGGCTTCATTTAAACCGATCACTGTTACGTCTATATTTTGGGCTTTAAATTTCTGGATCACATTATTCAACATGTTTACTGAGGTCACATCCCAGATATGCGCGTGGGTTAAATCCAGTTCGACATGCTCAAGCTTTTCCTTAAAATCAAAGAACTGATAGAATTTTTCTGTACTGCTGAAGAATATCTGTCCGGAAATAATATAGCTACGTGAATTGACCGTATTTAAATACGTATAGACATGTATAGTTCTTTCCAGTTTATTAATAAAGAACAGGGCAGAGAGCAATACGCCGACAAATACACCAAGCGCCAGATTATGAGTGGCAAGCACGACAATAATCACGGCAATCATCACGGTATTAAATTCTAGCGGATGTTTGCTGAATTGCTTGATTGCTCCCCATTGAAAGGTGGTAAATGCCACCATAATCATGATCGCAACCAGAGCTGCCATTGGGATATAAGCCAGCCAGTCTTTCAAAAAAACCACGAGACAGAGCAGAAACACGCCAGCGACCAGAGTCGATAAACGGGTACGTGCCCCTGAAGACACATTGATAATTGACTGGCCGATCATGGCACAACCGGCCATCCCGCCCATAAAGCCGCTGACAATATTGGCCATACCCTGACCACGACATTCCTGATGACGGTCACCTTCAGTTCCGGTCACTTCATCAATGACCGTAGTGGTCATCATGCTTTCCAGCAAACCGACAGTCGCCAAGGTAAAGGAATAAGGCAGGATAATTTGCAAGGTTTCCAGATTGAGTGGAATTTCTGGAATCAGGAAAACTGGCAAAGTATCCGGGAATTGTCCAAGATCGCTCACGGTACGCATATCTACACTTAACAACAGCGCCAACCCGCTTAATACGATAATACAGATTAAAGGTGAGGGAATGGCTTTGCCAATTTTCGGGATATACGGAAACATATATATAATCGCCAGACCAATCGCAATAAACAGATAACCGGTGCTATCCATCCTGTTAATTTCCGGGATTTGTGCCACAAATATCAGGATCGCCAAGGCATTCAAAAATCCGTATACCACCGCCTGCGATACAAAGCGCATTAATTTAGCGACTTTAAAATAACCCGCAATGACCTGAATGATGCCGGTCAGAATTGTGGCAGCCAACAGATATTGCAAACCATGTTCTTTTACCAAGGTAATCATCAAAAGTGCCATTGCGCCTGTAGCCGCAGAGATCATGGCAGGACGGCCACCAAAAAAGGCAATGGATACTGCAATGCAGAAAGAGGCATATAAACCGACTTGCGGATCAACACCGGCAATGGCAGAGAAGGCAATTGATTCAGGAATCAGGGCAAGTCCCACCACCAGACCTGCCAATACATCTGTGCGGATATTGGAAAACCATTCTTCTTTTTTCAGGCTAATCACGAAATATCATCTAAATTTTGAAAACCTGTGTATGTTAAACAGATAGAGATAAAAATCTACACAAGATTGACTTGCAAAAGCCCGGAATATCCTGAATATTGAATGAGTAACTGCCCTGAGGTGACAGTTACGCTTTTTTGCAATTTACAGGTTTGATCACTTGAAAGTTTGTCAGAAGCGATTTAAAACATTGAGAAGTGTATAACAAGGATCAGAAATGAAGCTTTACTATTCGCCAGGTGCCTGCTCACTGGCAGCACATATTATTTTAAATGAAATTAATGTCGATTTTGATTTGGAACGTGTTGATTTAAAAACACATAAAACAGAAAAAGGTACGGATTATTACGAAGTTAATCCTAAAGGCTATGTACCAGCGTTAGAAATTAACCCTGGTCTGATCCTGACAGAAAATGTTGCAATTCTACCGTTTCTTGCTCAACACGATCCAAAACAAGATCTGATTCCACCATCGGGCATGGGACGTGCCAAAGTGCTGGAATGGTTAGGTTATCTGAACTCTGAACTACATGATGCCTATGCGGTGTTCTTCGGTGGCAAGTTATCCGAAGATGAAAAGAAAAAAGCCTATGCAGAGATTGATCGACTATTGAGTTATATCGATAAAGCGATTGGTGAATCGGACAATGATTATCTGGTGGATGATAACTTTGGGCCTGCGGATGCCTATCTATTTGTCTTGACCAACTGGTCGAACCAGATTGAGCATGATTTGAGTCCATATAAAAATATTATTCATATCCGTAATAAAGTGGCAGAACGTCAGTCTGTACAGATTGCTATGCGTGATGAAGGTCTGATTCCTTAACTAAAAACAAAAATAAAGGACTCAATTGAGTCCTTTATTTTTGTTCATGAAAATTTATTTAAAGAAATAGCCGGTTTCCGGTGAGCTGGCATTGGCCATACGCTTGCGCGGCATACGGCCTGCAAGAAAAGCTTCTCGGCCTGCTTCAACGGCTTTTTTCATCGCAGATGCCATTAATACCGGATTTTGTGCAGCTGCAATCGCTGTATTCATGAGTACACCATCACAACCCAGTTCCATCGCAATCGCGGCATCACTCGCTGTACCGACACCGGCATCGACTAGGACAGGAACTTTGGCATTTTCCTTGATGATTGACAGGGTATGTGGATTCAGAATGCCCAGACCAGAACCAATCAGGCTACCCAATGGCATAATCGCAACACAGCCCATGCTTTCCAGCTCTTGCGCCACGATCGGATCATCCGAGGTATAAACCATGATCTCAAAGCCATCGTCAATCAAGGTGCGCGCAGCTTTCAGTGTTTCGGTTACGTTTGGATAAAGTGTCTTTTCATCACCCAAAACTTCAAGTTTGACCAGATTGTGGCCATCGAGCAACTCACGCGCCAGCATACAGGTGCGGACGGCACTATTGGCATCGAAGCAACCTGCGGTATTCGGCAAAATGGTATATTTTTCCGGAGGAATGACTGACAGCAGGTTCGGCTGGTCAGGATCTTGGCCAATATTGACACGGCGAATAGCGACAGTGACAATCTCTGCACCACTGGTTTCAATGGCCTGCTGAGTTTCATTTAAATCTTTGTATTTGCCCGTGCCTACCAAAAGGCGTGAATGGAATTGGCGTGAACCAATCTGTAATAAATCTTGCATAATTGTCCCGAGTATTAGCCGCCACCGACCGCGTGAATAATTTCTATTTTGTCTGTATCGCAAATTGGCGTATCGCCCAATCTGCTTTTAGGAATAATCATTTCATTGACTTCAACTGCAAAACGCTTACCCTCAAGCGCCATACTCTGAATCAGTTCCAGCAGATTCTTGCAGTGAGTTTCCTGTCGTTCGCCATTGATGTAAATCATCATTCTAGCAACCCTCTATGATTAAGTGTTGTTCAAATTTATCTGGCGTATTTTAAAGCATTCCAGGCCAGAATTAACCATCCGGCAATCATTAAAGCCCCGCCGATGGGCGTAATAGCACCTAAACCGCGGGGTAATCCTAAGGCCATGATATACAGTGAGCCAGAAAACAGTAAAATGCCGACCTGAATCAGACCGAAGCTCCATTGAATGGGCAATGCAGGGATGACTTTCGCCAGTAAAGAAAGAATCAGTAGTCCTAAGGCATGATAGAAAAAATAATCCGTTGCCGTTTGCCACCAGCCGAGCTGTGCTTCAGTCGCCCGCGCTTTTAAACCATGTGCACCAAAAGCACCGAGCATGACTGCAAGTGCCAAATTAAGTGCTGAAATCGCAATCCACATTTGAATTGATCTTCCTGATAAAGTTTGCGCTCAACCTTAGCATAAATTCAAAATGCGGACATAAAAAAGCCTTCATCAAAGAAGGCTTTTTCGAGGTAAATCAGTAACAGAATTTGGTGTTAATTGGATGACATCGCCACTTTAATTTTTTCCATGGCATTTTTTTCCAGCTGACGAATACGTTCCGCAGAAACATTATATTCGGCTGCAAGCTCATGCAGGGTCGATTTCTCGTCATCTAGCCAGCGACGCTGCAAGATATTACGTGAACGATCATCTAGCTGATCCATGGCTTCATGCAGGGCAGAGGTGCTTTGCTCCTCATAGTCTTCATTTTCAATCAGACGAGCCGGGTCATAACGATTATCTTCAAGATATAACGCTGGTGCCACATGGGTGGAACCTTCATCATCGTCATCGCTTGATGCATCAAAAGCCGCATCATACGCCGTCAGACGGCCTTCCATTTCCAGTACTTGTTCTGGTGTGACATTTAAATCATTGGCAATAGACTGTGCTTCTGCGAGCGTCAACTTTTTCGATGATTTCTTCAGGCTGCGCAGATTAAAGAACAGTTTACGTTGCGCTTTAGTGGTGGCGATTTTCACAATACGCCAGTTACGGATCACGTATTCGTGAATTTCCGCCTTGATCCAGTGCACGGCAAATGACACCAGACGTACGCCCATATTCGGGTCAAAACGTTTTACAGCTTTCATCAGGCCCAGGTTGCCTTCCTGAATCAGGTCGCCTTGTGGCAAACCATAACCTGCATAACTACGCGCAATATGTACTACAAAACGCAAATGCGACATGACCAGCATTTTCGCTGCATCTAAATCTTGGTCATAGTAATAGCGTTCAGCCAACTCTTTTTCTTGTTCGGCTGTTAAAATCGGAATCTGATTGACAGTGCTGATATAAGCACCGAGGTTGACACCTGGCGCCGATAATGACAGGGGCATCAACTGATTGCGGCTGTCACTCATGTGTTCTCCTTGAAGTGCGGGATAACCCTAAACTAGGTTTTATCTTAATCCAATCTCTCCACAAATAATGGATATTTGGGTAGAGAAATGTAAAAAAGTATACGAAAGTGAGGATCAACAGTTTAATTGAAATTTTTTAAGATTCAATTAAGTAGTGAAACTCTGTATCAGAAATTTTTTTAAATTCAAGCTTGAGCTGATGCAGCTGACAATAGCGGCTGACATCCGTCTGGCTATGCGGATCAGATGATTTCAGCAGGAATGTTTTCTGATTTCCGGCCTTTAATGCGCGCTTTAACATTAATAGCGGCATCGGGCACGGTTTTCCCATGGCGTCTATAAGGCTGAAATGCGCTGGATCTTCGAGCATTACGGTTTCATTTAGGTAGCAGAAAAGGCTATAAATAGTAGCAAATATGATGCCAGAACCAAACTAGTTTAAGAAAAAGAAGATCTAAATGACTTTATAAAGTCTTTTGACAATTTTCATGAAAAAAATAACTAAATCAAACAGAACATGCTAAAAAAAATCTATTAATTGTGATAAACCCATGTTAAGCTCGTTGCGTATTTGGGACTTTGAATAAACAAAGTGATTGTTTTTCACCCTATTACATAAATGGATGTAACCGGGATTTTGTTGATAGTTTTACAGAATGATTACAAGCTTAAAAATAATATTTTCAAACTTGTTTGCTCTGCTGTTTGCAACACCGGGTGGTCCTTCTTTTAGTTTCAATGAGGATTAACTTATGACAGCTGCTCGCGAACAAGGCGTAGTTAAGTGGTTTAACGATACTAAAGGCTTCGGCTTTATTCAACGTAACGGCGGCGATGACGTATTCGTTCATTTCCGTGCTATCCAAGGTGACGGTCACCGTTCACTTCGTGACGGCCAACGTGTTGAATTCAGTGTTGTTAAAGGCCAAAAAGGCTTTCAAGCTGAAGAAGTTCAACCATTAGACTAATCTTCGGATTAAGCTAAAAAGAAAACGCTCCAATATAACTTGGGGCGTTTTTTGTTTATACTATCCCTATCTTAGTGATTACCCAATTAGAGCACCGCTTTATGTCATCTGGTTTTGAAACCTTAAATTTACATCCCAATCTAAAAAAAGCGATTGATGCTTTAGGCTTTACCACCATGACGCCTATCCAGCAGAAGGTTTTGAAATTCACGCTGGCAGGACATGATGCAATTGGCCGTGCACAGACTGGTACAGGTAAAACTGCGGCCTTTTTAATTAGTATCATGAACGATCTGTTAAATAATCCGATTCAGGAACAACGTTATCGTGGTGAGCCGCGCGCGCTGATTCTGGCACCGACCCGTGAACTGGCATTGCAAATTGAAAGCGATGCACAGCACCTGGCGAAATATGCGGGTTTGCATGTGGTGACCTTGCTGGGTGGTGTGGATTTTGACAAGCAAAAGAACCAGCTTAATAAAGCGCCTGTCGATATTATGGTGGCTACACCAGGTCGTCTGATTGATTTTGTAGAACAAAAAGAAGTCTGGCTAGATCAGATTGAATTTTTAGTCATTGATGAAGCAGACCGTCTACTGGATATGGGTTTCATTCCATCGGTTAAACGGATTGTACGTTTCTCGCCGCGTAAAGAGCAGCGTCAGACTTTAATGTTCTCTGCAACATTTAGCTATGATGTGTTGAATCTTGCGCAGCAATGGCTGTTTGAACCGGTTACGGTTGAAATTGAGCCAGAAAAGAAAACCAATGCTGATGTCGAGCAACGGGTTTATATGGTGGCAAAATCAGATAAATATAAATTGTTGCAAGAAATTCTGCGTGATGAGCCGATTGAGAAAGTCATGATTTTTGCTAACCGTCGGGATCAGGTACGCAAACTTTATGATCATTTAAAACGGGATGGTTATAAGGTGGTGATGTTGTCTGGTGAAATCGCGCAAGATAAACGCACGAAAATGTTAGATCAATTTAAAAATGGTCAGCATAATATTATGATTGCGACGGATGTTGCTGGTCGTGGTATCCATGTCGATGGTGTGTCGCATGTGGTGAACTTCACCTTGCCGGAACAGTCGGATGATTATGTGCATCGTATTGGCCGTACCGGTCGTGCGGGAACCAGTGGCGTGAGTATTAGTTTCCTTGCAGAAGATGATGCGTTCTATCTGCCAGAAATTGAAAAAGCCATTGGGCAAAAATTGCCTTTGACCCGCCTGGAAGGTTACTGCTAATACAGACCATATAAAAAAACCGCTCTTGAAGAGCGGTTTTTTTATTGCGCTGTGGTTTAAGGCTTATTTGGCCTGACAGCGGAATGTAAGCACCGTCTGATAATCATCATTCTGGTTTAAACCAGTATTGGTACCTGCGATATTGCCAAGGACAGTAGCGGCTGCCTGAATCATCTGACCTGTTTGTTCATCGACTACGCCTTTTAAAGCGCCGTTATAAGCTGTCTTTTCATCCACAATAATGGGGGTTGATCGAGAGCCACAAGCTTTATTGGCCGCAGTAATCGCATTGTTTTTTGAGGTCAGTTGATTTTTACCTAATCCGGTCACCTCATACTGGTTATTTTCCTTTTGCACTGCCAATGCAGTCGGGTTTGAGGCACACGCAGTAAGCAGTAATGCAGAAATAGCTAATCCGCTGAAAGCGATTGTTTTTTTCATCATGAAATCTCAAGTAAATACGATGCTGAATATTTCAACACAGCAAGCAGCGCAGATTTTGTAGCTGTTGTATAAGTTTAGCAATTTTTGGTATAGCTCTATGTGAGTTAGGTGAAAAATAGAGCAGTACAGGATTGAAAAACCAAACAAGTTTATTTTCAAGTGGCGATGAGCTTGCTGAATCGCTATGAAGTTTCTAGCGTATTTTTCTTTGAATATGCTAATCTTGAGTATGGTTTTTAAGTGTAGATATACAAGGCAATGACGGAATCTGCGATTGACATCGTTCATCAAAATATTCACCAACGGCAATCGATTGGTCATCTGCTGGCACCGGCACCGAATGCAGAACAACTGGAAAAAGCCTTTCAGGCGGCATTAACTGCACCCGATCATCATCGGCTCAAGCCGACCACATTTGTCGTGGTTCCAGATAATCAGCGTGAAGCTTTTGGAGAGTTGCTGTCGCAGGCGCTCGTCGATTTGGGTGAAACTGAAACAGCGCAGATTGAGCGGGTCAAGAATCATCCGTTTCGTGCGCCCTTATTGGTACTTGCCTTAACGCGTTTGCAGGATCATCCTAAAGTTCCGCATTTTGAACAAATCCTTAGTTCAGGCGCAGCGATTCAGAATTTTCTGCTGTCACTTCAGGTTCAGGGTTTCTCAACCATGTGGCGTAGCGGTGCTGTAGTCGAGTCTGGCCTGTTTAAGCAGGCATTGGGAATTTCAAAAGACGATCTGGTCTCGGGTATTATTTATATTGGCACTGCCGCAAAAGCAATTCCCCCGCGTGCAGAGATTCAAACCAGTGATTTTGTAAGTTATTGCAACCAGAACAGCTAGTTGGCACGGTATAACAGGATATTAAAAAATAAGATGTCAGAATTAAATTTCTCAAAACTGGTAGAACCGGTTGCAGTTGATCATAAGACAGCTTTAAGAGTAACGGTATTGGGTGGGGGTAGCTTTGGTACTGCAATGGCCAATACTGCAGTGCGTAATGGTTGCAATACCATGATCTGGATTCGTGATGAAGCAGTTGCGGCAGATATTAATGCCACCCATATCAATAAACGCTATTTGCCAGATTTTAAGTTAGAAGAAAATCTGCTGGCGGTGTCAGATCTGGAACAGGCTGTGCGTGATCGCGATATTATTTTAGTCGCAATTCCGAGCCATTCTTTCCGGGATGTTTTGCAGCAAATCAAACCTTTTATTACATCGCAAGCCGTGATCTCGCTGACCAAGGGTATTGAAGCCAAAACCTTTAGTTTCATGAGCGATATTATTCGTGAAGTGTTGCCTGAAGTGCCTTATGGTGTGTTATCAGGACCGAATCTGGCCAAAGAAATTGTGGCAGGACAGCCAGCAGGAACCGTGATTGCCAGCCAGTCCGAGCTGGTGCGTTATGCCGTACAACAAGCCTTACATAGTGCCTTGTTCCGCGTATTCGCCAGTGATGATGTGCATGGGGTAGAACTCGGGGGCGCATTAAAAAATATCTATGCTGTCGCGATGGGCATGGCTGCTGCGTATAATGTGGGTGAAAATACCAAGAGTATGATCCTGACCCGTGCTTTGGCCGAAATGAGCCGTTTTGCAGTAAAACTCGGTGCTAATCCGCTGACTTTCCTTGGGCTTTCAGGTGTGGGTGATTTGTTCGCTACCTGTAGCAGCCCTCTTAGCCGTAATTATCAGGTGGGTTATGCGCTTGGTAAAGGTAAAACCCTGGAGCAAGCAACGACTGAATTGGGGCAAACGGCAGAAGGGATTAATACCATTGTGCAGGTCAAGGCGCGTTCGGAAGAACTCGATGTGTATATGCCGATTACCTCGGCCTTGTATGATGTGATTTTTGAAGGTGCGCCACCACTCAATATTGCATTGTCATTGATGAAAAACGGTCATCGCAGTGATGTTGAATTTGTCTTGCCACATCATCAAGTCTGATCTATAACACAGGGACTGTCTGCGAATTGTCATATTCGCTGCTTATCATGCAGGCAAAAGAATATAAGGAAATCAAATGCAACTGACTTTAGTTCGACATGGCGAGGCCGCACCACCGGTCAATGGTAATGACACCAAGCGACCTTTAACGGAGCGTGGTCATCAACAGGCTGAGCAGACTTCACAGTTCTTAAAGGATCTGATTAAGCCTGAAGTCTTTGTGGTCAGTCCGTTATTGCGTGCGCAGGAAACTCTGGCACATTTGCAGCATTATTTTAAAGATGTGCCGGTGGTGATCTGTAATACGATCAAACCGGATGATGATGCTAAGGTCGCAGTGGAATGGTTGTCGCAACTGCCTTATGAGTCGATTGCAGTAGTGTGTCATATGAATGTGGTGGCACATATGTCTTCCATTCTGCTGGCTGAATCTTTTCATCCCTATGCATTGGCAGAAGCACGTATTTATGATCAGGCGGTGATTGCCCCTGGCTTATCCACACAGATAAAAAGCTTTATTCCTACACTATAAAAAATTTATTAAAACGGCAGAACACAATCGATGTTGTATTTATGGATGCCTGAAGCCAATGGGGTTTGGCAATGGTCAACTGGGGAATTCTGGAACACTGCAGCCACACTTGAGCAGCTGATTCAGGATATACAGGCTCATCATGGCGAAGAGGCGGTGGTGTTTTTTCCGAGCCGTCATGTGCAAATTTTGCAGCAGACCTTGCCTAAGAGCCAATATAAGAAAATGGGCAATGATGGCATCAAATATTTGCTCGAAGAATACGTGGTGCTGCCGGTAGATGCCATGAAAGTGCTGCATCATTTTCAGCAGCCGGATCAGATCAGCATTATGGGGATTGCGAATTCTACGCTTGAGACCTTGCAACATGCTTTAAGCCTGATCCCAGTCAAGCTGGCAGCTTTGTTACCGGACTTTTTGGTGCTGCCGGTTCCTGATGCCAATCAGCGTGTGATTGCGCAAATCGGTGGACGTTTGCTGGTGCGCGAGTCGGAATATATCGGCCAGTCGCTGGATGATCTAAGCCTTTATCTGGATTATCAGCCCAAGGATCTCAGCTATAAGGTGAGCAATCTGAATCAGGAGCAGTTGAGTAGTCTTGAAGCACTGGTCACTCAGGAGCAACTGGAGTCTTTCCAATATGGAATTCCTGTACTGAAAAAACCGAAACAGCATCCGTTTAATGTCTTGCCTAAAGCAAAATCCAATGGCGCTATTTCCGGCTACTGGAAAGCCTGCGCGGCGGTTTTTCTGGGTATTTTAGTATTGCAGTTTAGTTATGATGCTGTGCGCTGGTATCAATATAAGAAAGTGGCGAATCAGACCGCCGCGCAAGCCATCGACCAGTTTAAATACTGGTTTGGACAAAATTATCCGGTCACTGAGCAGAATATCAAAAGTCAGTTTGAAGGGCAGTTGCGTCAAAGCCAGATTGCAGATACGCATGCATTGCAGCTGATTAGTCGGGTGGGGCCAGTCTTGATGCAAAATCAGATTGTGGCACAACGGGTGAATTATGATGCTTCTGTGTTAAGTATGGAGCTTAAGGCCAATTCATCAGAAACGTTAAATGCACTGACCACACAATTAAGCCAGCAAGGCTTTAAGGTGGAGCTGGGGAATATTCAGGCCAGCGGAACAGCTGCGATCGGACTGGTGAGGATTCAATAATGAAAGGCATTGAAGCGCTACAAAATCGTATGGATCAGTCTTTTGAAAAACTGAGTGATTATCTGGACAGCTTGTCGGTACGTGAACGGGTAATGGTGATTTTTACCACTGTTTTTGTGATTGTGGCGGCAGTCGGTTCTGCACTCTGGTATATGCATCAGGCGGCAGATACCCAGCAAAAACGCTTAAATCAGCTGAAAGATACCATTGTTTGGATGCAAAGTAATGCAGTAACCATGAAACCGGCTGGGGACACCCAACTGGATGCAGCGGAGAAAGTACAGCGAGTCGCACAGCAGCAAGGATTGTCGGTGGCTTCCCAGCAAATGGAAGGAAAAATTCAATTGGCGGTCATGCATGAAAATTATGCAGTACTGGCAAATTTCCTGACTCAGCTGGCACAAATGGGGCTAAGTATCGAGAAAATGGAACTAAATAATGAGGCAGGACAGATTAAATTAACGGCGACCATACAATAAACGGTAAAAATAAAGATTTGCAAAGCATGGTTTTTTTGTCAGCCTATGCCTATAATATGCCGACTTAAAAAGCAGTAGACTTTTCTGGATATGTTGTATTCTCTAGCCCGCCCTTTGTTGTTTTCTTTAGCACCAGAGCGTGCACATGAGCTGACATTATCACTATTGAAATCATCCCATAAAATGGGCTTGATGCGTCAAAACGTTGCTGCGAAACCTGTGACCTGTATGGGAATCGAATTTCCCAATCAGGTAGGTCTTGCGGCAGGTTTGGACAAAAATGGTGCCTATATTGACGCCCTTGCCGGTCAAGGTTTTGGTTTTATTGAAATTGGCACCATTACCCCGCGACCGCAAGCCGGTAATCCTCATCCGCGTTTATTCCGTTTGCCACAGGCCAAAGCCATTATTAACCGTATGGGCTTTAATAATGATGGTGTGGATCAGCTGGTTGAAAATGTCAAAGCGGCCAAATTTAAAGGCATTCTCGGTATTAATATCGGTAAAAACGCTGATACTCCGGTAGAAAAAGCAGTAGATGATTACCTCATCTGTTTAGAAAAAGTCTATAATTATGCTTCTTATATTACCGTCAATATTTCTTCTCCCAATACCAAAAACCTGCGCAGCCTGCAAAGTGGTGATGCACTCACCGAACTGCTGGAAACGTTGAAAAACCGTCAGCTTGAATTAGCTCAGGAATACCAGCATTATGTACCTTTGGTACTGAAAGTGGCGCCTGATCTGGATAACAGCGATATTGCCTTTATTGCCAAGCAGTTATTGCAATTCAAGATTGATGGCCTGATCGTGACCAATACCACACTGTCACGTGAAGGTGTAGAGGGTCTGGAGCATGCAGAGGAAGCGGGCGGTTTGTCTGGCGCGCCAGTATTTGAGAAAAGTACCGCATGTCTGGCTGCATTTGCTGCGGTATTAAAAGGACAAATTCCATTGATTGGTGTGGGTGGTATTCTTTCAGGTGCAGATGCTGTTGCCAAAAAACAGGCAGGCGCCAGCCTTGTACAGGTTTATAGTGGCCTCATCTATACTGGACCTAAACTTGTAAAAGATTGTGTAGACGCACTTTAAATCCTATGAATGCCATTGATATCTTTCTACTGATTATCTTGCTCATTGGAGGGCTCAACGGTTTGCGTCAAGGATTTATTAAAGCCTTTGCGAACTTAGTGGGATGGATCTTTGCCCTGATTGTTGCGGCAAAATATTCAACGCTACTTGCGCCGTCTATGGTTGCTCTGAGTACAGATCCAGTTGTACAAAAGATTGCGGCCTTCGCCTTTATCGTCCTGCTGATCGTAGTTCTGACCTGGATCGTTACTGCACTGTTGAATCGTATTTTAAAGAGTCTTAAACTGGGTCCTCTCAACCGTCTGGCGGGTGGTGTCTTTGGTAGCCTGAAAGGTTTGCTGATTGTTCTGATTACCATGCAGGGAATTGGCCCGTGGGTAGAAAGCTCACCTCACTGGAAACAGTCCAAGTTTATTCAAGCCTTATTGCCTTATGCACCTTGGGCGACTCAAATGTCGAAAGAAGCCGCGAATGGCGCACTACAACATATCAAGCCTGAAGGGACATCGAAACCTTCAGCTTCATCATCTGAAACATCGTCCAAGTCTGGAGCTGCAGATGAGTCTACAAATAATCCTTTTTATTAATCCTAGCTTGTCTGCGAGGTTGCTATGTGTGGAGTAGTTGGTATAGCTGGTAAATCACCCGTTAACCAAATGTTGTTTGATGCATTAACGATGTTACAACATCGTGGACAAGATGCAGCTGGGATCGTGACATGTGATGAAGGACGTTTATTCCTGCGCAAAGACAATGGTATGGTGCGTGATGTATTCCATACCCGTCATATGCGTGCTTTGAAAGGAAATTACGGTATTGGTCATGTGCGTTATCCAACAGCCGGTTCATCGAGCAGTGCTGAAGCACAGCCGTTTTATGTGAACTCGCCGTACGGGATTACCTTGGCACATAATGGTAACCTGACCAATGCCGAAGAAATTCATGATGACCTGTTCAAAACTGACTTGCGTCATATGAACACTGATTCTGATTCAGAAGTCCTGTTAAACGTGTTTGCGCATGAACTGCAAAAACATGGCAAACTGGTGCCAACGTCGGAAGATATTTTCCATGCGGTAACACGTGTGCATGAGCGTTGCAAAGGTGCTTATGGCGTGGTGGCGATGATTACCGGTCAGGGTCTGGTGGGCTTCCGTGATCCAAATGGTATTCGTCCATTGATCTACGGTTCACGTGAAACTGAACAGGGTATGGAATATATTATTGCTTCTGAATCTGTTGCGATTACTGCGCTGGGCTTTAAAGTTGAGCGTGATATTCTGCCAGGTGAAGCGGTATTTATTGATTTAGAAGGTAATTTCTTTACCAAGCAATGTGCCGTAAATGCCGAATATCGTCCTTGTATTTTTGAATACGTTTATTTTGCCCGTCCAGATGCCATTATTGATGGAATCTCGGTGTATAAAGCACGTTTAAAAATGGGTGAGAAACTGGCGCAAAAAATTCTGCGTGAGTGGGGTGAAGAGCATGATATTGATGTGGTGATTCCGATTCCGGATACTTCACGTACTTCAGCGCTAGAACTTGCCAATATGCTGGGTGTGAAATTCCGTGAAGGTTTCATGAAAAACCGCTATATCGGCCGTACCTTTATTATGCCGGGACAGCAGCTGCGTAAAAAATCGGTACGTCAGAAACTCAACCCGGTTGAGCTTGAGTTTAAAGGTAAAAACGTACTGTTGGTGGATGACTCGATTGTCCGTGGTACGACCTGTAATGAAATTATCCAGATGGCTCGTGATTCTGGCGCGAAAAAAGTATTCTTTGCGTCTGCAGCACCGATGGTGAAATATCCAAACGTTTACGGTATTGATATGCCGGCAAAATCTGAGCTGATTGCATCGGAACGTAGCGTAGAAGAAATCCGTGAAATTATTGGTGCTGACCGTCTGATTTTCCAGGATCTGGAAGATTTGAAAGATGCGGTAAGAACCACCAAAGTACCGGATGTCAAAGACTTTGATTGTTCAGTCTTTGATGGCATCTATGTTTCGGGCGGTATTGATGCGCAATATCTGGATGATCTTCAGCAAAAACGTAGTGACAGTGCCATGAAAGAAAGCAATTATATTGATGTCAATATTGATGCAGCCTCAGTGGATTTGACTGGTGTACGCGAAGTCTAAGTAGTTAAAATCATCATGAAAAAGCGGGAATTTCCCGCTTTTTTGTTTTATGATGAGCCCATTGAAAATTATCATTTTAGGGTTCTGCATTGCGAAACGTAGGATACGATTTTATAAAAAACAAAAATATAGTACTACCTGTAAGTTTTTGCCTGATTGCAATTCTGTTGACTATTTTTATTATTAATACCGTTGTTGGTCTCTTTGTCTTTTATACTGATCCTAGCCAGTCAATCTTCTGGCATGTGCTGAGTCCTTATCTGATTGCTTTGCTGTTATGTGCCATGATGATCTCGGTCATCTACGAGTTTTATATTTTTCGGAATGGTGGTTATTCACTGGCGAAGCAGTTGGGTGCGCGTCGGTTGAGTCCGATGGACAGTATTCCCGAAGAAAGTGCTGCATTGCACATTAACCAACAGTTGGCAGAGACTTTTCTGATTGATGTTCCTGCAGTATATGTGCTGCCCGATGAAGTCGGTGTCAATGCGCTGACGGCGGGTTTTAGTCCGCGGGATACCGCAATTATCCTGACTTGGGGTGCGATACAAACACTGGATAAAGTCGAGCTGTATGGCTTGCTCAGCCATGAATTCAATAAAATCCTCTCTGGTGAAGCTGCAGAAAATACCCGTTTGAAAATTCTGTATAGCAGTCTAACCACGTTTAGTCAGTGTGGCAGTAAGATTGCCAAGTCCGGTTTTTATCGAGCGGGTAGTCCCCGTGAAAACAAGTTTGAAACTTTCTATGTTGCAGTCGGTGCGGTGATCTGGCTGATTGGTAGTTTGGGCGTATTGATTTCCCGTTTTATTAAATATATTTCACTGGGTGGTCGGACCTATAAAAATGATCGAAAGACCCGTCGCCTGATTCAAAATGATGCCAATATCCAGACTTTACTCAGAATCCATGTGCATCATTCTGGCTCCCAGATTTATAGTGAATATGCTGAATCCATTTCACATATGTGCTTTGCCAATTCCTTGAGCCCACAAAACTGGCTGAATATTCATCCCAATATCAATCAGCGGATTTATGAATTAAATCCTGCCTTGATTCAGGACTTACAGCTTGAGAATCTGAAAAAACTCAAAAATCAGCCTTTGTTTAGTTTGTTCCGTTCTTTAGAAGAAGTGGTGCCTGAAACTGCAATGAGCTGGAGCTCGCCACAGCCTTTGCCATTATTGCGGCTGTCTCCGATCAGTTTTGCGATTAAAGATGCGATCAAACCACTGAATCCGGAACTTCGGCTCAAGATGCCACGTCCGGAACTGATTGAGCGTGCATTACAAACCGCAACTGGTTCTCGTGAAGTGATGGTCGCCATTTTAATGATCCGTCAATATCGTGAATTTATTCCGACTGAGGCTGAAGTTAGCCGTGCCATTGTAGATTCATTGCTCAATCTGGACGGGCGGGTGCATATCTCGATTTTCCAGCAAGCTTGTAACAATATTGGTGGCATGCCGACAACTGTTGCACGCCAGTTTTTGATGAAGCTGGCACGGATTATTCAGGAAGATGGCGAAATTGGCCTGTTGGATGCATTATTACTGGAATGTGTGAAATACGAACTGAATTTGCTTCCTGCACATACGCCTACAGCACTCGATGAAGTCAAGCCACAGATTGTGCGTTTGATCGACGCCTTGCTGCATGTACAGCAGATTAATAGCGGCAACCAGCTTGAGGTGCGGGAGCGGATTTTAAACCGGATTCTGACCGTTCAGGAACTGGACTTATATAATGAAATTTCTGATGATCCGATTGATCTAGCAGAAATCCTGAATGATATTGCGGGGCTGTTATTGCGTGATCGTCTCAGTATTTTAGGTATTGCAGAAGCCTGTTTGTGGAGTGACCGTATCGTGACACAGGATGAGCTGGACGTGATGGAGCTGTTGTATTGGCGCTTGGGTTTTGAGGCAGAGCAAGTCGTTCAGCAAATGTTAAAGAAGAACAGTTTAACCATTCTGTAGAAAATAAATGAGAACGCGCAGCTTTAGCCGGAATCTGTTATAACAGCAGGAATGGTTTAATTGTGTATTAAAAATACGGTTTTTAGCATGCAGCTAAACTTTGTACTAGAATCCATCAGGAAAAAAAGAAAAGCTGAAAAAGTTCGGCAAAGCACAGGCAATCCGGCTAAAATGTTCAGCCTGAAATTGGTGATGATGAAAAGATGATTGGGCATCAGCGTGACATACTGGCAACATTAGGAATCGATCTTTGGATTCCTAGGGATAGCGCATGTCAGCCGCACCAGGTTTCGATCTGGCGTGATCAGGCTGCACCTGAATTTCACACCCATATCGTCTTACCACAGCCTGCTTCCGTAGAGGCTTTGGCTGATCTACCGATTCCTGAGCCAGAGCCAATTGTTACGCTTAAGGTTGATACACCACCTGCGGCACCGACTCACATTGCACCTGTTCAGGAACAGCGTGAAATCGTACAAATCCCGCCATTCAGTTTGCAGGCTTTAAGTCTGGCACATTGCAGTATCGTGATTGATGCAACTGCAATGACCGAAGACACCCAGAATTTATGGGGCAATATCCAGCGTACAGTCCCAGGTGAGTTTCATGAGCTGAACTGGCCATTTCCCTGGGCCAATGTTCAGGATGGACGTGGTGTAGAATCCTATATTCAGGGCTTTCTAGATGGAATGAGTGCAGAGAAAAATATTATTTTCCTGGGGCCTGTAGCGCATATATCAAACACGAAAATGATCCAGTTGGCATCTTTACAAGAAATGCTGGATCAACCAATTCTAAAAAAACGTTTATGGCAGTTTATGCAAAATAGGACTGTCAGTCTGGAATAATCTTGCTGTGGAATAAAAATAGATGAAACAAAAAGTGGTTGTATTTAGTCAAATTGATGCTGATATTCAAAACAAGCTGGAACAAAATTATCAGGTGAGTTACATACAACCCAAGCTGGGCGATGTGAATCAACAGCTTTTACAGCAGGTTCAAGATGCTGATGGCATGATTGGCGCAGGGCGTTTGCTGAATCGTGATAATCTGACTAGTGCCACCCGATTAAAAATTATCTCCAGTGTCAGTGTCGGTTATGACAACTATGAACTGGATTATTTAAATGAAAAGAAAATCTATCTGAGCAATACGCCGCATGTGCTGACTGAAACCACTGCTGACCTGGCTTTTACTTTACTGATGTCAGCAGCACGCAAAGTAGCTTATCTGGATCAATGGACTAAGCAGGGACAATGGCAGCGTACCGTGGGCGAAGCACAATTTGGCATGGATATTTTTGGAAAAACCCTGGGAATTATTGGTCTTGGTCATATTGGAGCAGCAATCGCACGTCGTGGTTTTTATGGTTTTAATATGAATATTCTGTATCATAATCGCCGGGAAAAACCAGAACTCGCTCAAGGGTTGAATGCGCAATATTGCCAGCTTGATGAACTGTTACAGTGTTCTGATTTTGTGGTCGTTGCAGTAGATTTGAATGCGGATTCCAAAGCCCTGATTGCAGCAGCGGAATTGGCGAAAATGCAATCCCATGCAGTATTGGTCAATATTTCACGTGGCTCGGTCATTGATGAACAGGCATTGATTGCAGCTTTAAAAGCTAAGCAGATTTTTGCTGCCGGTCTGGATGTGTATCAGAAAGAGCCGTTAAAAGAATCGGAATTATTCCAGTTGGATAATGTGGTTACATTGCCACATGTGGGTTCGGCCACTGCAGCCACCCGTAAAAAAATGGCAGAACTGGCCTATCAGAATCTTGTTGATGCCTTGGAAGGACGAGTGCCCCGTTATGTGGTCAATCCGAAATTTTAAAATGCATCTGATTCGTCGTTTAAATGGTATTAAAAAATAACATTTTCTTGCGTCTCTGCTCATTGTTCAATGCTATATTCAAGACACATTAGATTGGCAGGATTAGAGATTTTTCATTGAAACGATTGGCGCTGGCGTGTAGCTTAAGTCTGTATATGGTAGCAGGGCACAGCTCTAACCATGATTTTAATCAAGCAAATGTACAATTTTCTGTGCCTGATATTGGTACAGGCGTCGGCTTACTCGATCAACAAAAAGAAAAAATGATCGGTGAAAAAGTCTATCGTGAAGTGCATAAACAAATGCCGGTCCTGCAAAATCCATGGCTTGAAGATCAGCTGCTTTCAGTATTTTCTCATATCCTGAGTCAGACTCAATTGCAACAGCCGATCGGTTTGCTGGTTATTAATGACCCGCAAATTAATGCCTTTGCTGTACCAGGTGGTCTTTTTGCACTTAATGCTGGTCTGATTAATTCAGCCCGAAACATGGATGAAGTGGCAGGAGTGATGGCACATGAAATTGCACATGTCACACAACGTCATTACAGTCGCTCTCAGGATGCCTTTAAAGGGCAAGGTTTACTGGCGCTAGCTGGAATTCTCGTCGGTGCTTTGGTCGCTTCTCAGGCAGATGGTGATGTCGGCACAGCGGTCATGATGGGTTCACAGGCAGCACTTATGGATAAACAGCTCACTTATAGCCGTAATCAGGAGCGTGAGGCAGACCGGATTGGTATGCAATATATGTATCGTGCCGGCTATAACCCGCATAGCATGGCAGACTTCTTTGAGGTCATGCATCGCTCGACCAGCCGATTGAGCTTTCTGCCAGATTTCTGGTTCACTCATCCACTCACCACAGAGCGTATGAGTGAGGCGCGTTTACGTGCCAACCAGCTTCCTGCGGTGAAACGCAATCTCAATGATCAAGACTTTGAAATTATCAAGTGGTATAGCAGGGTATTGTCTGGTCAGACCAATGCAGAGCAGCTTATCCTGATGGACCGGCAAAATAATTTTGCAGGCCAGCTTGCCTTAACTGCCTATCAAATACAGCAAAGTGATTTTCAGGCCGCGCAGGCTACTTTAAATCGAGCAAAAAAGCATAATCAGATGCATCCTTTGCAGGTTTTATTTCAGACCGATATTTATTTAGCGCAGAACCAGCTTGATGCTGCCTTGAAAAGTGTAGCGTCAGCAGCGCGGATCATGCCGGAGAATCGAGCGCTCAATTATAAATATGCAGAAGTGTTGATTCGTGCCAAGCAACCTGATCAGGCAAAAATTTTAGTGCAGCGATTTTTAAATGCCAATTCACGGGATGTGAGTGGCTGGCGACTGATGCAGCTTGCTGCCAATGTAGAGCCGGATTCGCCGATCAAGGCTGCTAATGTGCTGCGCTATCGTGCAGAAGTAGAATATTGGTCAGGGTATGAAGAAACTGCGATCAAATCATTATTACATGCACAGCGTAGCGTAAAGAATAATCAATCTTTATCGTCCGCCATTCGCCAACGTCTGAAACAGATGCAGCAGGCACATCAATATAAGATTTAAAGCTGAACTGGGTTTTAAGTTTTTGTATCAGGATGTTATGGCAAGAATATATTCAATCAGGCTACAATCTTTCTAAATATTAGTGTGATTAAATCCGAAGCATGATATGAAAAAAATACTATTGGGCGTGTGTCTACTGGGGTGGAATTATGGGGTTTTTGCTGCGAGTGCAGTTGAATATGTAGAAGCGGTAGAACGAATTAATGCGGATTATAAAAAGGAATCGCGTCAATTTTTAAGTGGTTTAAATCCGCAGCAACAGGGATTTAGTCCTGAGCAGAATGCAAAATTTTGTGGAATAGTAGGACGCTATGTTGATCGTTTATATCAAGCCGCTGACCAGAATCGTGCTTATCTGGATCGTAAGTTTCAAAATATGAGTAAACAGGATGTAATTGTAGAAATGAAATCGTCTAAAGAGATGCAATTACTTAAGCGTTATCAGGTCGATTGTAATTTGCAATAAGAATACGTCAGGAACTGTCTTTGATTAAAGGCAGTTCAACGTTAAAGAGGAAATGCTAGAAAGTAGGGATTAAGCAAGTTGCGCTTTGATTTTGGCGGAAACTTGTGCAGGATCGGCGCGCCCGGCTATGAGCGGACGCAGAGAATTCATCACCTTACCCATATCTTTCATGCTAGTAGCTTGTTGCGCTGCAATAGCTTGCGCAATCATGGAATCAAGTTCTTCCTCAGTCATAGCTTCTGGTAGAAACTGAGACAAAATCTCAATTTCGGCTTGTTCCTTACTAGCTAAATCATCTCGGCCAGCGCCTGCAAAGGCTTTAACCGATTCTTTACGTTGTTTAATTTGTTTTTCAATGACCGCAAGAACCTGAGCGTCGTCAAGTTCTTTGCGCTCATCGACTTCGATTTGCTTAATTGCTGCCTGTAGACTACGAATGACCGTCAGCTTGGACATTTCTTTGGCACGCATTGTTGCTTTCAAAACATCCGTGATTTGGTCTTTTAAAGTCGTCATTATTTATTCCAGGCAATCAATCACAAATTAATCTTAGTAAAGGCGAGTCGTACGTACTGATTCACGCGCCAATTTCTTTTGGTAGCGTTTAACAGCAGCAGCTTTTTTGCGCTTACGTTCTTGAGTTGGTTTCTCGTAGAATTCACGCTTACGTACGTCAGCAAGAACACCCGCTTTTTCGCATGAACGTTTGAAACGACGGATAGCTACGTCTACTGGTTCGCCTTCTTTCAATTTAACTTGTGGCATGAAGAATCCTCATATCAGTTAGGGTAAGATCTCGGGCTGAATTGCCCTCAATCACAAGTGAAGGTCAGTATTTTACTCATTTACATCTCATACCACAAGTCTATAATAGTTGCTGCAATAGAATTGATACAGGTTATAGGCAGTTTAATGATCGTTTTAGGCTTGGAAACGTCGTGTGATGAAACAGGACTTGCGCTGTATGACAGCGAGTTGGGTTTGCGCGGACAGGTGCTTTATAGCCAGATTAAACTGCATGCAGAATATGGCGGTGTAGTTCCAGAGCTGGCGTCACGTGATCATGTGCGTAAACTGATTCCACTCATCAATGAGCTGCTTGAGCAGAGCGGCGTGAGCAAATCAGAAATTGATGCAGTGGCATATACCCGTGGCCCAGGTCTGATGGGCGCACTCATGACAGGTGCATTGTTTGGTCGTACTTTGGCCTTTGCGCTGAATAAACCCGCAATTGGTGTGCATCATATGGAAGGTCATATGCTGGCACCTTTGTTGTCAGAAACTCCACCTGAGTTTCCATTTGTTGCATTGTTGGTATCAGGTGGGCATTCACAACTTATGGCAGCTTATGGCATTGGCCAGTATGAACTCTTGGGTGAATCTATTGATGATGCGGCAGGCGAAGCCTTTGATAAAGTCGCGAAGATGATGGGTCTGCCGTATCCAGGTGGTCCAAATATCTCCAAACTGGCGGAGCAGGGTGACCCGAATGCCTTTGCATTCCCGCGTCCAATGCTGCATCAAGGCCTAGAATTTTCATTCAGTGGTTTAAAAACAGCTGTTTCTGTACAGATGAAAAAACTTGGTGATGAAAACCGCGATGCCGATATCGCTGCCAGTTTTCAGGAAGCCATTGTCGATACTCTGGTGAAAAAGTCGGTGAAAGCACTGAAGCAAACGGGGCTTAAACGCCTGGTGATTGCGGGCGGTGTTAGTGCCAACAAGCGTTTACGTGAGCGTTTAGAAGCAGATTTAGCCAAGATTCGTGCATCTGTTTATTATGCTGAACCTGCACTCTGTACAGACAATGGTGCCATGATTGCTTTCGCGGGCTATCAGCGTCTCAAAGCAGGACAGCATGATGGCTTGGCTGTGACGACAACTCCACGTTGGCCAATGACGGAACTGACTAATCCGACTGAGGCATAGATTTCAGGCTTGAAGAAAAGAGGCTTAGGCCTCTTTTTTATTGTGAATTTTTAAATGAAAACTTATAGCAACGGTATGTTGTAAATATATAGTTTTATAGCTGTATTTAGAACTCTTATATTCTATTGAAACTGGAAAAATAGTTTAATAGCTTAAGTTGATATCATGCATATTTTTACAGGTTTGCAGCAGAGGCAATCTCGAATGGAAAATATAAATTTCAAAAGTTTTCAGGATGCTGGAGAGGCGGTGTTAAAGTTTTTGCATCAGCATTTTGGCTTTAATTTATGGATGATCACCCGGGTAGAAGGCCAAGACTGGATTGTACTGCAAAGTGAAGATCATGGTTATGATATACGACCCGGTCAAGTGTTTCAGTGGGCTGATTCTTTTTGTTCTCATATGGTCGCAGGTAAGGCCCCGAGAATTGCCCCCCGCTCTGAAGAAATTCCTTTATACGCCACAGCGCCGATTAATCAGCAGGTCTGTATAAAATCTTATATTGGTCAGCCACTCCTTAAAGAAGATGGCAGTTTGTTTGGAACGCTCTGTGCGATTGATCCAGAAACCAAATCAGAAGCTATTGTGCAAGATATACAACTGGTCGAGTTGTTGGGACAATTACTCAGTTCGATCTTGCAGGCAGAATTACGTCAGAGTGAGCAGATGAGACAGCATGAATTATTGCAGGAAGAAGCCAGTAAAGATGAATTGACCGGGCTCTATAATCGTCGCGCTTGGGAAAAACTGCTGCGAGCAGAAGAAGAGCGTTGCAAGCAATATGGTCATCCCGCCGCTGTATTATTTATTGACCTGAATGACCTAAAAAAAGTGAATGATAATTTAGGTCATGATGAAGGTGACAAACTGATTCAAAATGCAGCGCAAATATTACGAGATAATGTACGGATCAATGATATTGTTGCTCGTTTGGGTGGTGATGAGTTTGTGATTCTTAGCGTGGAAAATGATGAAACGGGTACTGAAAGTTTAGTGGATCGTTTAATTAATGCCTTTGCAGCAGCAAACATTGGCGCAGCGATTGGTATGGCGATGCGTCATCCTGGTCATGGTTTATTTGCAGCGCTCGCACAAGCGGATCAGAACATGTTTGAATATAAGCGTCGGAAAAAATTCAGTGAATCCGTGACCAATCTAAAATAATTGACGCTTTAAATCTTCTGTAAATAATTAAGTATTTCATATTATAAAAATGATCATTTTCTATGTTCTAAAGTCATCCTATCTTTTAATATTCTCCTTCATACCTATGTGTAGAAGTTGGACATGATTCTCCATAAAAAGAAAATTCAATCCATCTTTAACTTAACCATTACAAATTTTATAAGCTTTGTTGCAAAGTAAATTGACCTAATTAAATGCGCTTTAATCGTGTTGAAAAGTGACTCTGGTAAGGACCGAGCTTCAAATAAGCACTTCATTTCTTATGATAATTGTTGTTTGAAATATACATTAAAATTACAGAACCAAAAATTTCTTTGTTTAAAAATAAAGCGCTATCTAAGGATAAAACTGGTTGCCAAGAAAAAACATTACCGGCAGAAATAGCATTTGAGCTGTTCAGTTTCGAGATGGCCAATCTTTAGTGATCACCAAATAAAAATGCAAAGAAATTTTAGGGAATAAATTTTATAAAAAAGCAGATTTCTATCTTTGGACTTGCTCTTGTTTCGGGTTTAATGAGTGCCTGTGGCGGTGGTGAGGGAAGTAGCTCAGACAGTCCTACTGTCACTACACCTCCAAATGTTCCTAAGGAAAGTATTTCCCCTGAGCTTTCAGAGGAGTTTGTCCCGTTTGAAGATCAGGATATTGTAAAGAAAATTCGCGATAAAATTTCCGGAAATACCAGTAATGATACCGACTATAATGTTGCTCTAGGTCACATGATTGGAGAAGTATTCGCAGATTATCCTTATGGGCGTACTGCACGTATTATCAAAATTTATAATTTGGGCATCAATAGTATTAAATATCCAAATCTGATCTGTTCGGAAGTCAATACCACTGGTTCGGTCAAAACCCTGAAATTAAAAACAGATAAAGATAACTGTATTATTCTGGATAAAACTTACCGTAAAGGCTCAAACATTACTCAGACGGTGAATGGTGACACGACGACTTTAAGCTTTAGCAATGTCCGTTATGGTTCAAATGTAGATTTTAATCTCAAGGACGACTACCTGATTTCTGGCACAATTGTGCATCGTAAAACTAAAAATGAAATGGGTGAATCCGAATCTTATCAAATCGATCAGTTGGAATTTCAGCGTATCGCCGAGACCGGTCAGGCAGGTACTTCTGGAATCGCGTTTGATACAAAGAGCAAAGAATATCTGCAGGTGCGTAATTATAATTACAGCTTGGTCGATGATTATGGCAGTGGCAGTAATGGGATTCGTACCTTAACCAGTCGTGGTACGATTATCGGTCAGCCTGATCTGGCAGATTATCGTTACAGTTTTGATTTTAATACCACGACACCATTTAAAATGGATGAAACCGTATTAAATAACTATAAGCATTTGCCAAAAGAGGGCGTGCTTAGAATTAAGGACAGCGATGATCAGGTAATTGAGGTCAAACAGAACCAGCCTGAATCATTGAAGGCTACTGTTTATTTCAATGGCAGTGAAATTGATGACCTGCTATGGTCTACCATTATCGGTGATAAACAATAATTCGAGATGTCAAAAAAGCCCTGTATTTCCAGGGCTTTTTTTATTATTGATTGGGGAGAAGTCTTTATTACAAAACTATTTTGAATAGCCGTGCTAATAAATCAGGTAACTGTAGCATCCAATAACAATTCGGCGGGATAAACCGCTTGCCATGAAGTTTTAAACTGTTTATGCACTTGGTCAATTGGGAAAGTACTGAGTTTTGCAATATTTTGCGCTTTTTGAATATTGTCGGCGCGCATATATGCAATCAAATAGTCCTGACCATGAAGTTGCAGATAGAACCAGGACTCGACATGAACCTGTTCAGCCTTAAGCGTTTCAATTACTTCGTCTTGACGTGCTTTCAAAGTACGCTGCCAGTCATGAACTTGCTGCATGTGTAAGGGCTTAAGTTGAATGAGAACTGCGCCGACATCCATAATTTTAATTTTCTTTTGAGTATCATCATTATATAAATGATTTATATGAAAAAAGGGACCTGAACCGGTCGCTTTTAAGTTCTTAAGAGGCATTTAGTTGGGTTGAACCAATCCAGTGCTTGGAAAACTGATAGGCAGCACGTCCTGAACGTTGACCGCGTGCCTGACACCAGCGTAGGGCTTCAGCACGGGTTTCTGGCGTGAGTTCCATGCCTGCCTTTTTGAGGTAATGTTCGACAATTTCCAAATACAGGTTCTGATCCATTGGATAGAAAGACAGCCATAAACCAAAGCGGTCAGACAGTGAAATTTTTTCTTCAATCGCTTCCTGAGGATGTAATTCAGTATATTGCGGCACATCAACTCGGGTAACGGGCGTATTTTCATGCATGAATTCGGGTAATAAATGACGACGGTTACTGGTCGCATAAATCACAAAATTGCTGGAACCGGACTGTAAAGAACCATCCAGAACACTCTTTAAACTGCGATAATTTTCATCTTCGGCATTAAAGGCCAGATCATCACAGTAGACAATAAACTTCTCTGGACGCTCTGCAATGAGTTGCTGAATTTGAGGCAGATCGGATAAATCATCCCGTTCGATTTCAATTAATCGTAACCCTTGATCTGCATACTCGGTGAGTAGGGCACGAACAATGGAGGATTTACCCGTACCGCGTGAACCGGTCAGTAAGACATCATTGGCAGGTAAGCCGTTTAAAAACTGCAACGTGTTCTGGATGACTTTTTCTTTTTGTCGCTCAATCCCTTTTAAATCGGCCAGTTCCATCTGTCTAAGCTGATGAATCGGTTTGAGTTCACCCTGTTGCCACTTATAGGCATGGGCAGAAAAATCAGGAATTTGTTTCAGTTCGGGCAGACTTTGCTGAAGTTGCTGCAGAACAGTCGAAAGGGTATTTAAAATATGGTCAGGTAACTCAATTTTCGCCATGATTTAACATTACAGATTTAAAATTATGGCTAAGATAGTACCATTGCAAAATTCACAGTCAAAGCCGGCAAAGTATGATAATTTGCTTAAAGTAGAGAATTTTCGTTATTGTAGAGGATAGAAAATTTGTACATATTTTCTGGCTCTGGGTACTAGCTGTATCAAGAATAAATATAGGGAAGAAGGCAGATGCTGTTTAAAGATTTTACTCAGGATATTAATCCACATCAGGCCTATCGTATTAAAAAGCTCAAGCAGCAGCTGCAACAGGCTGAGTCCTATGAGGAATGGAAATATATCGCCCTGAAAATAGATGAAGAATCAGGTGCACAGGAATGGAAATTTGATAACAGTTCACCCTACTTTGATGCAGAAGTGATCGCACATCGTCTGGGTAAATTACGACGCTATCGACAACAAAAGCGCACCCGTGACCTGATGTATATTTTGCGCGAAGGCCTGAGCTACGATATTGCCAACATTGCCCATCCTCTACTGTTTACCGAAGCCTATGTGGGCACTAAAAGAATTATTGAAGATTATGTCGAAGAAGTCAGCCAAGGCTTAGCCTATATTGCTTCAATAGACTGTACCTGTCTCAGTATGGAAGAAAAAATCGAATATTTTCAGCATTGTCAGCGCGCCTATGGCCAGCCAGCCCTGATGTTTTCCGGTGGTTCGACGCTGGGTCTGTTTCATACTGGTGTATGCAAAGCCTTAATGGAGCAGGACTTGTTGCCGAAGGTAATGTCCGGTTCAAGTGCGGGTGCCATCATGACCGCCATGTTAGGTGTATCCAAACCTTCGCAATATATTGATATTTTGAAAGGCCATAATTTCTTTCATGAGGCTTTTCATTTCCGCACCATGAGTGAATTGATGAAAGGTAATGGTGGTCTGGCGGATGTAAAATATCTAAAAAAATTTCTGGTCGAAAATCTGGGTGATCTGACCTTCGAAGAAGCACTCAAAACATCAGGTCTGCATATCAATATTGCGGTTGCACCTTATGATGCTGGACAGGATGCACGCATTTTAAATGCCTATACTTCTCCGGATTTGCTGGTCTGGAGTGCGGTACTGGCGTCTTGTGCGGTGCCGGTTCTGTTTCCACCGGTTCGTTTGACCAGTAAGCGCTATGATGGTCAATATACGCCTTATATGGGTTCAACCCGCTGGGTGGATGGCAGCGTGCGCAGTGATTTTCCGCAGGAGAAAATGGCACGCCTGTATAATATCAATTATACCATTGCTAGTCAGACCAACCCGCATATCGTGCCATTCATGCAGGATGATATTTCACGTTTCCGTAAAGGTACTTTGAGCTGGCCACAACGAATTGTTCGCCGTCAGGGCGCGGTGATTACCAAAGGAATGATGGATTTCGCCCGGGAACATGCCGGTAGCTTGCCTCCTGTACGCCGTCTACTGGATCATGGCTATGGTGTAGTTGACCAGAGTTATTATGGTGATGTGAATATTGTCGGTAAATATAGCCTACGCCACTATAGCTATATGTTGCAAAATCCGCGGCCGTATCTGTTTAAAATTTTACAGCGTGAAGGGGAGCGGGCTACTTGGCCAAAAATCTCCCTCATTGAGACTCAGGAACGGGTCGGGAAAACTATTCAGCATTGTCTGGAGCTGCTAAATTATCAGCATACACTTAATCCAATACCTGAATACATTGCCACGACTTAATTTAGATCATCTCGATATTTCTGATTTTGAACTACGAACCAAAGCCCGTAGTCTGGGTTTTGGTCGGCGTCTTTATTATGCTGGAGGGCATGCGCTGTGGTTAAAAACCCAGATACCAAATAGCTCTAATACTTTAAAATCATCTCCGCACGTTCAAGTAGGCTGGCAACATGAGCTGAATTTTTATCAGGCTTATGCCAGATCAAGCGATCTGAATTTTTTCCTTCCACATCAAATTATTCAACAACCTTTCACGATTAATCACGAAAACTTTGAACAGGCCTTGATTCTGGTCGATGCGCCGGCGCATTTTCAGGTCATGCCGCATCAGCAATCTATCACGCAAATTTGGCAACATTTGCTGCAAGCTGTGGAGCCTTTAATCTGTCTGCAAGAATTGGGTTATTTGCATGCCGATTTAAAGCAGGAGCATTTTGTAAATAATCAGGGCAGGGTTTGCCTGCTTGATTTTGAGCATGTTCAAACACTCCATCAGAATGGCCTGCATGAACTGAATGCGACACCGCGTTATATGGCACCTGAACTGTTTCAAGGCCAAGCTAAAAGCTTACAAAGTGAAGTTTATGCTTTGGGTGTTATTTTTTATGAGTGGTTGAGTGGTCAGCGTTTACAGGCGACAGATTATCTGGATTGGGCCTTTTTGCATTGTCAGCGTCTGAAAGTTAAGTTACCGCAGCACTTACAGGCTTTTCAAGGCTTATTAGAAGAAATGTTAAGTAAGCAGAAGCAGCATAGATTGGCCGATTTTCAAGCGGTTAAAGACTACTTAATGACTGAAATTGAATGAGAAAAATACAATAAAACTCGGATTGTTTCTTATTTAATCAAACGAGTGTTTTTTTATGATAAACGGCTTGTCAGCTGGAAATGATCTCTATAATATACACAGCCATTGGGGACGTGGCGAAATTGGTAGACGCACTGGATTTAGGTTCCAGCGCCGCGAGGTGTGAGAGTTCGAGTCTCTCCGTCCCCACCAATCGATATTTGGGTAACTGGATATTGGGTGGAAGTAGAGGATTGGTGTAATGGTAGCATGACGGTCTCCAAAACCGTTCGTCAAGGTTCGAATCCTTGATCCTCTGCCAAAGTTTGAAAAAAATCCAACGCTAAGTTGGTACCCTGATGGGGACGTGGCGAAATTGGTAGACGCACTGGATTTAGGTTCCAGCGCCGCGAGGTGTGAGAGTTCGAGTCTCTCCGTCCCCACCAATCGATATTTGGGTAACTGGATATTGGGTGGAAGTAGAGGATTGGTGTAATGGTAGCATGACGGTCTCCAAAACCGTTCGTCAAGGTTCGAATCCTTGATCCTCTGCCAAAGTTTGAAAAAAATCCAACGCTAAGTTGGTACCCTGATGGGGACGTGGCGAAATTGGTAGACGCACTGGATTTAGGTTCCAGCGCCGCGAGGTGTGAGAGTTCGAGTCTCTCCGTCCCCACCAATCGATATTTGGGTAACTGGATATTGGGTGGAAGTAGAGGATTGGTGTAATGGTAGCATGACGGTCTCCAAAACCGTTCGTCAAGGTTCGAATCCTTGATCCTCTGCCAAAGTTTGAAAAAAATCCAACGCTAAGTTGGTACCCTGATGGGGACGTGGCGAAATTGGTAGACGCACTGGATTTAGGTTCCAGCGCCGCGAGGTGTGAGAGTTCGAGTCTCTCCGTCCCCACCATCATATTAAAGCAAGGCAAATGCCTTGCTTTTTTATTGCCTGAAATTTGAGGGCGGTTTTTTTAGTATCAGATTTTTGCTGTCAAGATTGATGAACATCAATGCGTTCTGGGCTTAAATTATCTAGCGAATGATTGCAAGGGCAGGGCTTTAGTAAATTTCATTGTATTGCTGCAATAATTCATGCGATCTGTATATTCAATAATTTAAATGTTATATGGATCAGTCCCATGGTGTCTAACAATTTTATATATTGGTCTAAATAGAGCAGTATTTGCTCAATAGGGAATTAACTGATTAATTTTTGATATAAAAGTATTTAGCTTTTTATAGAACTACTTGTGAATCAGGTCTGATCGCTATAATATACACAGCCATGGGGATATGGCGGAATTGGTAGACGCACTGTGTTCAGGTCGCAGCGCCTTCTGGGCGTGAGAGTTCGAGTCTCTCTATCCCCACCATACATTATATAAAATCAATAACTTACAATGCTTTGGTGCATATTTGGTGCAACCCTTACTTTTAAGAGTTGCTTCTCGGTCTTCCAGTTTTTCTAGATTTAGCCATTTTTTCAATATCAGATCGATTCCATCGAGAGCGCTGTCCATCTTTCGACACACGTTTTGGCATTTTACCATCACGATCAAGCTTTCTCACATATTCTGCTGAATATCCCAAAACTTTTGCTGCTTCAGCGGTATTTAGTGTCAAAGGCTTCTTGTCTACAATTTCTTCCAGGCGCTCGACTTTCTCAACCAGATATTGATTCTGAGATTTAAGCTCTTCAAACATGGCGAAAATCTCAGGCATCCATCGGCTTGAGCCAACTTCCATTAGGACACCTCCAATCTTTTACCTGCTGCGATTTCTGCATCTGTAGCGTGTCTATAGTTGACATCATGCACCCAGTAAGAATGCGCCATATCATGTGAAAATATTTTGATGCAATGCGCTTTCGATGTTCCAAGTTCCACCTTATGCAAGTAAGGCTCTCCATCCACACTTACCGCAACATCACCCGCTTCAAAAATATTGTGCTGGCGGCGGTATTCGAGAAGTTGATTATTCAGGAAGTCATCAAAACCCCATTCCTCTCCCTCGGCTTTTGCAGCCTCATACCCACCCAACCTCTCAATCAGCTTCAAGACACTTCTCCCAAACTCTTCACCACATCACTCGGCAACTTGCTCAAATAGCAGGTGAACAGGTGATACAACTTATCTGCATTACTTTCATCCACTGTGATAATCCCGCCAGTACCGCTTTTAACTCGTTGACGCGACCAGCCGCGCATGTGATAGGTGAACTCATTGTCATAATCCACCGCGTTTAAAATCGCGTTGAATGAGCCAACATCACCGGCAGACCATGTTTCGTTATATGGCTTGTCTTTGGCCACAAGGTTATCGATCTGAAGCTGGGCGAACTGCACGTTGGTTAATTGAATTTCAGTCATTGGCTGGCTCCTGTGCTTCGATCATGGCAGTTTCCAATACGGCTTTAGCGCCCAACTTAACTCCGTGATAAAATCCCTTATTCAAAGCGTCTTTAAAGTCTTTGGATTTACCAGCCCAACCATAAATAACTTGGCATTCCTTAAAAAGACCGAGTCCTTGGTTGTGTACTATGGCATCGGGGTGAACTCTCTCAACCAAAACAAATCCTTCCGGCATCGCTTGGGCTTCCTTACCACCCAAGTGCAACATACCAATACACGCGCACCAAGTCGTCCACTGGCGGTTAATGCTCTCAACACCATCTCCGGTGTATAGCTTTTTATCTTCATCAAAGCCAAACAGTTTTGCTTTTGGGTGCATCCCTTCAAAATCACCACGTCTTAAATCAATCTTCTGAATATCCATCACGCCACCTCATAGAAGCGCTTGGCTTCTTCAAAATTTGATGTGGTAAGTGGTGATGAGCCTTTTTTGTAGCATTTAACAATCTCACCATATTCAAAAACTTTGCATGCTGTTGGTAGGTCAAAGCACTGGTACATCGGCTCTTTAAACCAATCTTCCGTATAAAACATTTGTTCCTGATGTTCTTCATCTGTGCCTTCCCATTCTTGAACCTGAAAGTATTCATCAAATGATTCGATCATGAACTGATTACCTTCAGCCTTAGTCATTGCTCTGTAGCGAGCCAAAGCACGTTCAGCAATTTCTTTTGATGCAGCAGGTGACTGCCCATGCGGACTATCATCTTCAGGGCATATTCCTACGCACCACAATTTGTTATCTTCCATCACGCCACCTCGCCAAACGGCTTATATTTCTTAAATTCTTCAAACAATTGGGTTGCTGGCTTATTCAATCGGCCAGTGCCTGCAATCACCACATCACGCGGAAAGTTCTTATTCACCACTTCACAAAAGAAACGAACACCATGCTGATTGATCGCTGCTCTGTAGCCAATACTGAGCAGCCAGATAATGAATGCTTCAGTCATGAGCGGATGGACTAGAGTTGGTTTTTTCATATCAATCCCCTACAAACTGAGTGCCAGCACGGTAATATTCAGGCTGCGCCACCGGCTTATCCAAAACCTCAGTAGCCTTATATTCAGGATCGCCAATCGGCAAACCTTTCGCTTCACGCCATAATGAATAAACAGCTCGTATCATTTCATTGCGGTACATCAAGTTATCCAGCTTGCTAAAGTCAGGCTTGAAATACAGCTTTCCAAATTGCGACTCGAAATCAATCTGGTCGCGTGTAATGGTTGCGAAAGACAATATGTGAGTAGGGAGGATGCGCTCACCAATCCCGTCAACATACTCGTACTGGGTGTAAACCCCAAATACAGGATGTGTATACCCATCACATTTACGCTCTGTCACTTCGATGCGCTCACCGGTTGGGAGCCATGCCATATGTGTTGTCATGATGGTGCTCCTTGTGGTGGAGTTAGATCAGCCTTCTTGCTTGCACACTGAGCAATGATCTGCTGCTCATAATCGGTGCCTCGGAACTGTGAATAGATGATGCCAAGCTCTGCAATATCTTTCGTATTCCCGATGCGCTCCACAGCTTCTTGATATGCCTCAAGCAGTGCTTCTTCCTGAGATCGACCATCGTTAAGCCAAGCAAGTAGGCGCTGACCAGTTTCCTTTGTGATCTGCTCACCATCTGGATTGAATAGGCGGGTACGGTCCTTCGATGGAATAACAAAGTGATTGTCATGGACCACATCAAGAGCCACAGTCAATTCATACTCAAACCCTTCGCGCTGCTCAGACTTCATGCCTAATTTAAGAATCTTCTTACCTTCACCTTGCACTGTTTCAGTTTTGGCGCGTGTCGTGGTGATGATGTGCATATCGGTCTGCAAGATTGCATCAATGAACTTGCGGTGACGCGGTGTGGTGTCTGACCAAGCCGACCAAGTATTACCCTTAAATTTAGTTCGCGCTGTTAGGTCATTAATCTCTAAACAACCACCAGTTCCAGTCCATTCATGCGATGCGCTATCAATAATCAGCACGTCATAACCCATGTGGCAAGCAGCCTGAATAGCACCTGCATAACGCTCTGGGGTGAATGGTGGTTTTAAGGTCAGCGTGTCAAAAGTGAAGTCTGTAGCGTAAAGAGAAGCCGACTCATTTTCGGTATCAATCACCGCGATCCGCTCACCCAGACCACTACCCAAAAGTAATGCGCTGTAAGTCTTTCCACTACCAGATGGGCCACTCAGATTGAGCTTCAATTTTGCTTTTTTACGTTCCGCTTTGGTGAACGTGAAGTTTTCAATATTCATAACCTTCTCCTAAGCAGCCCACGAAACAAGATTAGATTTAATCTTCTCAAGTCGCGCCATGTTTTCACGTGCATATTGAATACGTGTGCTGTCTGAATATTTTTCATCAAGACAAAGGGAAATAATTTCCATGCCGCGACCTACATAAGTCAGAGTGATCGTGTTGCCTTCAACCTTGATCACATCATCAGCGGTGGACATGCTTTCCATTTCTTCTGCCAGGTGGATCAACTGGCTTTCAGCGCGGACTACTTCGATAGACTGGATTGCCGCACCACATCCACAGAATTGAGCGTAAGTGTTCATGACTTAACCCCCATGGCTTTATCTTTAAATGCCTTATCAATATTTTTCTTTTCAACTGGAACTACAGTCATGTAGCCATCAGTCAGTTCTTCAAGAAGCTTTCCAAAGCCTTGAATAGCCACAAGCATTGTTTTCTCGGTGGTTGCTGCTGGGCGACGAATCAAAATATCCATGGCTTCGAGCAATTCACGTTTTTCAGATGCATTCACTTCACACCCCCAGCAATCGCAGCATTAATTTTTTCAATCTCATAACGATCAACATAGGCATTCACAGTCTTGTCAAAATGCACCACGTTCAGAATGTCCAGAAACTCGACTGAGGCATCATCCAGCGCATACTCGACATAGATGCTGTATTCGTCAGCTTTGACAGTAGCAAAACAGGTTTCATGGCAAGTGCGTTTAAGCACTTCATATTTTTGAGCCGTGATAACCACTTGAGGATTATCATCAGCAACTTTGGCAGGCTGGAAAGCGTAAGCTACTGCTATCCCCGCGCTGATTGATGCTGCAATGAATGCAGACTTGAGAATATTGGATTTAGTTGTCATGGCTGCCTCCGAATACTTGACGAAGGGCTAGGCACATTAATTCAGCCTCCTCAAAGCTTTCGCAGACAATTGCTACAGTGTCATTGCTTCTATAAATCGCTGATTCTTTTTTTATGCTTGGCGCTTCAATACCATTGATTAAGATGGTGCGAGGTTTGAGGCGGAATTTAAAACGATCTGAAAAGAATAAGTTCGTCTCCAGACCAAAAGCATTACTCCATCCTAGAGATTTAAAGGTATTGCTGGTATCCATGTATTCAACATCTTGATCATTCGCCAAGGCAATCAGCGCTTCTTTCCCGCTAATCAACTTGCCTTCATCAACTTTTGTATTCATAATAATTTCACTCACTAGGGTGGGTCATGCCTCAGGTGGTTCGCAGCACGCTGGGGCTTTTCTTTGTTTCGATGAAATTAATATAACTTAAGTTATAAAGAAGTGTCAATAACATAGAGAATATTATTTATAATATTTGTTATAACGGTTGTAATAAAAAAGGCGCTACATGAGCGCCTTTATAATTTAGGGTATTTACATTGATCCGCCCTTCCAGCAGATGCGACCTTCAATTTCTATTTTTTCTCTAATTTCTTCTAGTGACAGTATGATGTCTGGGTATTGAACCTTGTCTGGATTATCCGATCTGATTACCCAGTGCGTCACCATATTGATAAGGCGTTTCACATAATATTGCTCATCAATACAAAGGAAATAAACCTTATTTGATTTTGGTGTGTTGTCGTGTGGATTAACTAAAAGCACCTGACCATCTTCAATAGAAGGGTACATGCTTTCGCCTTTCGCATAGATCACACGCAGATCATCTGGATTAGGTAAGCCTTGCTCTCTAATCCACTGTCGGCTAAATACCAGGCCACCCTTAACCTCCACGCTGTCTATGATAGAGCCACCGCCACATGAGCCATAGATATCAAACTGAGGGACAAGAATATATTCATCAACGCTTGGCTTTTCACCTGGGTTTTCACCACCGACCACAACAAAGTCATTAAGGCTTCCAGACTGCTTCTTTATGTACTCTTTCCCATAGATCAGGTAATCCACTGAGGTATTTAAAGCCTTCGCTACCTGAGCAATATATTTTGAGTTATCAGTCTCATTATTCTCAATTTTAGAAATAGCGGCTTGCGACACCTCTGACTTTTTAGCCAGTGCCGATTGTGACAATCCCAATCTAGTGCGTGCCTCTCTAACTCGATCACCGCAAGTTAAACCAACCATAAGAAGACCCATAACAAATAATTACCTGTGTAATAATTTAACGTAATTTAAAATAACATGGATTATTGACTTGTCAAAACAAAAGTTATAAATTATAACCTAAGTTATAAGGAAGGTCGTTCTATGAATTGGGAATCGATTATTAATCAGTTGCTGGAAAAGATGACCCAAAAGGAATTAGCGGCTTTGGCTGGTTGTTCTCAGCCGTTTATCTCTTTGCTGTCATCTGGTCAGCGAAAGAATGTGGATTATGAAACAGGGCAGAAACTTATTTCTCTTTGCGTAATTCATGAAGTTGAAACCACCAGAAACGAGAAAGCCCCAGCTACCGCAAATAGCTAGGGCTTTTGTGTCTAAATCCTAGGAGATTCAAACATGAATATGATGACACAATTTAATCATAATCAACAGAGCATGACAAGCCTTGATATTTCAGAGCTTTGTCAAAAACGCCACGATAATGTTAAGCGCCTTATCGAAAACCTCATTAATCAACAGGTAATAGCATGTCCTCAAATTGAGGTTGTGCAAAAAGAAGCCAATAGTCGCACCTACAATGTTGAGGTTTATATTTTCTCTGGCGAACAAGGCAAATTAGACTCAATTACTGTAGTTGCTCAGCTTTGCCCAGAGTTCACCGCGGCATTAGTAAAACGCTGGTACGAACTTGAAAACCAAAATGCTGTACAGCTTCCTCAAACTTTTGCTGAAGCCCTCCAACTAGCAGCCGATCAGGCGCGTCAATTAGAACTCGCAGCACCTAAAGTCCAGTACTTTGACACTGTGGTCGAACGCTCAACACTTCTAAACGCTACCCAAGTTGCTCAAAAGCTTGGCATGTCAGCTATGGCTATGAATAAGCATCTCGACCAGCTCAATGTTTACAGCCGTGGCGTTAAGCGTGCACGAGTATTCCAGCAATGGTTTATCGATAAAGGCTTTGGTGAGTTGAAACAGACCGAACTTGGCTTTTCTCAACCTATGTTCACAACAAAAGGTGAGGCGTGGGTTATTGAGAAATTAGTTGGTGAGGGGGTTGTATGAACAGAGCAGCACTACTTGAAACCGAATTACAACGCCGGATCGATAATTTTCAAAAGGCCGTAGTGGCATTCACTCTTAACGAAACACTTGAAAACGCACATCGCTTGGCGATTGCCAAAATTGATTTATCTAACTTCATGATTGGGGAAAAGATATGAGTAAATTTGTGCCAAACTTTTCTCAAATTCCAAACGCATTTATTGATGAGATCATGGTTAAGCTACCAGACTCGTCTGTGAAGATGTACCTACTGATTGTTCGTAAAACAAGAGGCTGGAGCAAGGAAGTTGATTCAATATCAATATCCCAATTTATGAAGTTTACCGGGAAATCCAGACCAACCGTTGTTGAGTCTATCAAGTATCTGGTTGAGGCTGGAATTGTTTTAGAACACGAAGCAACACGCTACGGAAAAACATACTCAATTAATGATGAAATCTACGACGGGTTCTTTCTTTTATTGCCTAGTAAAAAAATCTTACTAGTAAAAATTTTTAACTACTCTAGTAAAAAAACTTTACTGCCACTAGTAAAAATTTTTAACACACAAAAGAAACTATCAAAAGAAACTAATCAAAAGAAAAAGGGCTCACCTAAAAAACAGGTTGGTTTCTCAGAAGACTTTGAAAGATTCTGGGAATCATATCCTCGCTGTAAACGTAAATCAGACAAGTCAGGAACATTCAAAACTTTTGAGAAATACAAATCAGTTGTGACTACTGAAGCATTAATCAAAATTCTAAATGCTCAAAAACAAGATCAGTCTTGGATTAAACAGGATGGTGAATTCATTCCAGCACCGACTGTCTGGCTAAACCAGAAAAATTGGGAGAATGATTACTGGACCACTCAAGCCCCAGTATTTAATCAACCTGTCGATACCCAAAACCTTCAACCTGACATGGGGGATTGGTAATGATCGATATTCATAACAACTCCATCGAGCAATGTGTACTTGCTGCACTGATGACCGTTCAGAACTCACTTGAAACCGTGATGAACGATCTGGATGAAAATTGCTTCTTCGCAAACCGTCATCAAGAGATCTACAAGGCCATTACTGATCTGGCTAACGAGAACAAGCCATACGATGTGGTTTTTGTTGAGCAGAAACTGAATGAGAAAAATTCACTGGTTGGTGTAACGCCTGCTGAATACCTAATGACGTTGATGGCAGATGCACCGTCGAGTTTCTACAACCTGGAATCCTATGTTGCTGAACTCAACAAGCTGAAAGCGCATCGTGAAGTTGAAAGCATGGGCCGAAGTATTCAGGAAGTGGCAAGAGATTTAACCGTACCTGATGTGCATAACGCTGCTGAAAATATCCTGAACAAGGCGACCACCAATGAGAAATTGGAGAAGTCTAGTTTTACGTTTGAGGAAGCATTAAAACGCGCTGGTGATCAGCTGATCCAGAAAGCAGAGGCCAAGGCCAACAAGCAGTACACAGGGGTTAAGTTTAATCTGCCTCATCTGGACAACGTAGTGGGCACCATTCAGCGCGGCCATTTTTGTGTGATCGGTGGTAGACCCGGCTCTGGAAAGTCCACTCTGGCGCAAATGGTGGCGATTCAGACTGCTATGCAGTTCAAGGAAGCGGTACTGGTTGTATCTGCTGAGATGGATGTGGAGACATTCACCAATCGCTGTATCTCAGCACTCACCCAGATTCCATACGACAACATTCATAATGCTGACCTGTACGACGGGATGATTCAGGAATTTGCGGGCGCTCAGAATCGTTTTAGCAAGCTGCCAATTCATGTTGAAGATAAGCAAAAGCCGACCATTGCAGAGATTCACTCTTATGCACGTAAGGCCAAGCGCAACTATAAAAAATTGGGCTGCATCATCATTGATTACCTTCAGTTGGTACGTGATCCAACCAAGAAAGACCGCTATCAGGAAGTTAGCTCAATCAGTCGTGATTTGAAGGCGATGGCGAAGGAATTTGATTGCCCTGTAATCGCACTGGCACAGCTCAACCGTGAGTCTGAAAAAGGTAAACGTCCGAAAGCATCTGACTTGAAAGAGTCTGGCCAGATTGAGCAGGACGCGGATCAGATTTTATTGGCCCATCCAATCGTGAACAGTGATGACGAAATGCCCAGCGGTATTACAGAAATCATTATCGCTAAAAACCGTCATGGCAAGAAAGGCGTAGTTCGGGTGATGGATCGTTTAGATATTTGTCGCTTTGCATCGGTACGAGTAGAGGAAAGCGCAGGGGGTGGGGTGTGAGTGTCGAAGTCCAAGTGACGGCAATTGACCGTCAAGCGCGAACAGTAACCGTAGAGGCCTATCAAGATGCAAGACGCATCTTCAAAAGCCCAATGCCTTACAAAACTGAAACCAGAGCAAGCATTGAATCGTCTTTGAGAAAAGAACTTAAGAATTTTAATCGCCCGTCATGGGGTGGAATGAACATCGTATTCATGTGCCGTATTGGAGATGTGAAATGAAAAATATAAGAGATCAAAAAACAATGGATTGGTGCGAAGAACTGGAAGGTCTTGCATACGCACCAGTAATCAATCACGGCACTGTTTACGCATACAACAAGCACAAATGCCGTTGTGAGTTCTGCAAGGAAGCTAAAGCGATTAGTAATCAGCGCGCTGCATTGAAAGCGAAAATGAAGCAGGTGGCGGCATGAATACAACACTTGACGATGTGCTTGCGTTTATTGCCTCAGCTTCACCGTCTGACCTGAGCGATATAGCAGATGAGATGCAAGAACAAGGGTATGAATTTGAATGCCTTGAATGCGAAACGCATGAGTGTGAAGAACATCAATGCAATCACGATGAAGAAATGCAAGAAGTTCGTGATGAGTTCATTAAGGAACTTGTGAGTCGTGGCAATCAGTTTGGGCTAAGCGACATGCTGGAGGAATTTAAGCGTGAGGCTGATCGTATCGGTGCTCGCTTGGATGTGAGAGGTGCCGCGTGAACCAGTCATTTTCAAAGCTCAATAGCGCTGCCGTGCTAGATCGTGGAATTGATGTCCTTCTGGCTGTTAAGAACACCCCAGTAGCAACTGCATCTGAAATTCAGCAGCAAGTTATGCCAAATGTGACAAAGCGTGCGGTACAGCGATATTTAAAAAACTTTGTTCAGATTGGCCTTTTGTACGCCAAGGCCAAGAATGGTGAGGAGTATCGGTATTACCTGACAGGTAAGGCTAAACAGTTATTTGGAGTGCAGGGATGAAAAAGCGCAATAAGAAATATAACCCGAATAAGTTGGTCAATCTGGTGCAGCGCGAATCGCAGAAGCCTTATGAGCTTTGGATGAGTTTTGAAGCTGTGGAGGTGGAAGAAGCCTGTCAAAAATACAATGCGATGGGCTTAACCAAGTCGGAAGTCATCAACAAAATTTACGCGCTGCATGATGGTGACTTGATTGTGCCACTCATTAACGACCTGACCAAAGATGCCTATGAGTTTTTTGTGGGTATCGACTCGTATTACTACCACGAAGATGACCCGAGCAACATTGTCGATGATGCGCGTCAGTTTGAATTGCCAGTGATGAAATGGGATGAATTCCGTGTTGGTGGTAATCCAGAATTAAAAATTATGGATGGCGACATCAAGCGCCGATGGAAAGGCATTAGTGAAGAAATGGATGACATTCACGCTGAATATCGGAAGAAGGGCTACAAGCTTTTCAAGAGCCTGACTTACATCAAAACAGAAGTGACTTTTAAGGATATTGAAGCCTACAACATTTTCAAGGCTGAACGAGTGGTGCGAGGGATGTGTCGCAAGTATGAATTGCAAGGAGCAGCAGCATGAACTTAATCGAGAAAACAGAATTAAAAGACTGCGACCATGACTGGGAAAACATTTCCACAGTCGAGAGTGTTGAGCGCCAGTTGATCTGCACCTATTGCTCAGAACAAAAATCAGAGCCTTTTGATGTGAATGTAAAACAGTGGTCGGATGAGGAAACTGACCATTGTAGTGACATTCGGAATCATGTTTCTCCAAATACGAAGGTGATTGAGCATGAATGATTTTGAGAAATACATTGAGGCTAAATACCCAAACAGATCACCAAAAATACTGTTTCAGAAATTTAAGGATATTGATGGGACTTTGTTTTATGGGATTAAGGAAGTTGAGGATCAGGCTGAAGCATGGAGCCACCAACAAACCATCATTGATGACCTTATTTACAAAGCCAAATTACGCGAATCTGATCATCGGGCGCTGCTTGTTAAGTACCAGGCGACAAAGAAGTGTTGGGAGGATGTTAGTGGGAAATGCGAGGAACTAAAAGCCCAGCTTAACAACATGGAGGCTTGTTATATCCAGGTGAAGAAAGAGAGGGATGAACTTGAGGCAGCTAAGCGTGATTACGTTTGTGATTGCGGGTATTTAGATTCACCAGATTACGAGGAATGTGATTGTAGGAAGCATTCAGAAGATTTGGCGAATGAGGTAATTGCTGAAATCGTTAAAAAGGCAAATTTCGCAGGTTTAGAAGAATTGCTCGATGAATTGAAGTGCCGGGCAATAAAGCATGGTGTTTTATTAAATAAGCAAGCCCTGCGAGGTGCCAATGACTAATCTCCGTATCACCGCAGCACAGGCACGAAAAGCCGGTATTGGCCCTCGATTTGGTGTAACAGCTAAGTCGGGGAAAAAGAAATCCAATCCAGATCCAATGCCGAAGGTTCCGGCTCATCTGGTCGAAGGGAAGGGATTTGGTGTGATGAATGATGAGTTGCTCTGGTGTGAAGTTTTAATCACACCTCCTTCGGTAAATCACTACTGGATTCGTGGGGCAAACAAGACCAACCGATTAAGTAAGCGTGCAATCCACTTTATTGACGTTATGAAGCGTTTTATTGAGCCGGCAGGGTATCAGGGCAGAGTTCGCGTAAAGATCGAATACGCGCCACCTGATGCGAAAATACGCGACATCGATAACATTGTGAAGCCTTGCTTTGATGCTTTGTCGAAAGGTGGATTGATTCTGGATGATTCCCAGGTGGATGAATTGCTTGTAAAGCGATTGCCATCAGAAAAAGGCGGGAAGCTGATTATTCAAGTTGAAAAGTTAAGGGTTTGAGGGGATTGGGATGGGTAGATTTTTTAAATGGTTATTCATTCGGAAAGGCTCAAAAGTGGTAACGGTTGGCGATGATCCTATCACTGATATTCAAAATGTTGCCTTGGTCGCGCATGGCCGAATTTACACAAAAGAATGGAATTACAAGGTTGCTTACTCATACGACGATGTGAGGTTGGCAACACGCAAAGAAATTAAGCAAGGTTTTAAAGATTAAGAGGGAATAGGGATGAATGCGATGGTGAAGGCGGTAGGTGCAGAGTGGATTCATGTTGAAGATATGCCACCAGGCAAGAAAGTAATGTGTTTGTGTACGGATGGAAAAATTCGTTTTGGCACTCCTATTTGTGGTGATGGTTATTTCTATGTTGAGAATCGAGTTAGTTGGGAAATAGTCGAGTTTTGGCAAGAAATACCAAACCTAAAGAATGTTCAAGAAGAATATTGGTCGCAGAAATAAGGAGATTGGGATGAATGCAGTAGTGAAAGCACAAGTAATGGACTGGTCAAAGTTTTCGATTGAGGAATGGCTTAAGCAGTATGGGGCATACATCCAGATTTCGCGTATGAAGTCAGGAAATCAACCAGACTTACTTGGGGTAAATCAGATTTACTGGCTGATTCTTGAAAACAACAAAGGGGTGGCACCGCGTAAGGATCAAGTTATTTGCCAGATTAATGATTTTGAAGCTGAGCAGGTCCGGAAGTTGATTGTTGATTTTAACAAGTCGAGTTCGGTTTGTGCTTCAGCCAAAGTTGCTGTGCAGTTGTTCATTGAGAAGAATGTGAGAGGGATGTCATTAAGCCAGATGGAGAGAGAATTTACCTTAAGTCGAAGCTCAATTAACAATATGGTTTTTGCAGGAAAATACTATATTTGCGGACACAATAAGAAACTTAAAATTAGCTAAAATTTATTAGAAATTAGCTATTTATGGTATAATTAACGTACAAACCCGATGAGTGTTGGAAGCACAAATCGGGTTCTAATCACACTGTTATTAGAGGTAACAATATGACTGATTGCAATTCTAAAGTTATGATCGAAACTACGCAAACTAAAAGATCGACCAAGAGAAAAACTCTTGAACAATTTATCGCTGAAGCTCGATCGGCTCATGGTGATAAATACGACTATAGCCAAACCGAATATAAAAATGTGGAAAGCAAGGTGACGGTTATTTGCCCTATACATGGTGAATTCAATCAAATAGCTAAAAGACATACTGGTGGAATGGGCTGTGCAAAATGCTCCCCGAAAGCCAAATTAACCAAAGAGATCTTTATTGAAAGAAGTCGCAAATTTCATGGTGATCGATATGACTATTCTGAGGTTGTGTACTTAAAGTCAAATGTGGGTGTAAGAATAAAATGCCATAAGCATGGGTATTTTGAGCAAAGACCAACAGCACACATGAGTGGTAGTGGATGCCCGAAGTGCTTTAACTCTAGTCTAGGTAAAAATAGCTACCAAAAGCATTGCAGCGAAAAGCATGACGGAAGTGCCAATCTTTATATTATTCGGTGTTTTAATGAGAAAGAGAGTTTTTATAAGGTAGGTATTACAGCAAAAAGCATCCAAGGTCGATTTCCCACAAAAAACATCATGCCCTATGAGTATGAGGTGGTGAAATTTGTTAATACCAGAGCGAGTAATGCATGGGATTTGGAAAAAGCTATCAGAAAAATCCTTAAGGGGTGTAAGTATTACCCTAAAATTAGCTTTCCGGGTGTGGGTGAGTGCTACAAGGAAATTAGTCCAAATATCAATCAAATTGAAAACTTGTTGACACGTTTAAACGCATAATATAACTTATGTGCTATAAGTCACCGAAGTGTAAGTAATTCACTTTGACTGACAAAGAAGCTCATCGAAAGGTGGGCTTTTTTGTTGCCTGTAAAAAGGCAACCTATTCCTACTGGAGTGCTGACCAGTGGAACATGCCATCGAGTAAACTTCCTTCGGGAATCTAGACTAGGGAGTAGCGTCCCGACCTAAAGAGGATTGAAAGCAAGTAAAGCAGACCGTGCATGTTAGGTGTGTGTGATTGTAAGTAGCGGTAGATCAGTTGCCGAGCTGGTCAATATCGAAATCTAAGGCAAGGGTGTGGCAATTTGCCACGTCCTTATTTAAGCGCCATTAGCTCAACTGGAAAGAGCATGGGTTTTCTATACCAATGGTTGTGGGTTCGAGTCCTACATGGCGTGCCAATGGGCCTTAAGCTTAAATGGTATAAGCGTCCCGCTCATAACGGGGAGACAATCAGTTCAAATCTGATCAGGCCCACCAGATATAAAAAGACATTTGTTCCGCTGATGGTACCTTCATTTGTGAAGGTACCATATCGCTAAGGAGATCCACATGCTCCAATTCCTAAAGCGCCTATTCTGCTTTCATCACTACGATTACGAGTCTGATATTTTTATCCAGATTGAATGTCGTAAATGTGGCAAATGGCTAGATGAATAAACCCTTGTCACTTCGGTGACATTCGCCGGACGGATTACGGCAATCAAAGCCCCTCGCATTCTAGATGTTGAGGGGTTTTTCTTTTCTTATTGGTGATTACATGACAGACAAAGTACAGGCGAAACAAGACTTAGAATTTTGCAGTGCTGAGCTGTCTAAGTATCAAAATCTCAGTCGATCAGGATTGACACGAAATGAGCTGCTGGCAATTGACGGCATCATGATTAAGCTGAAAGAGCGTATTAAGAATTTACGTGAAGCATTGTATGCGTGATGCAAAGCGATTAGCAGCAATCAGAAAGCTTCCGTGTGTGCGGTGTGGCAATCCAAACTCACAAGCGGCCCACAGTAATTCAGCAAAGCATGGTAAGGGTAGAGGGATTAAGGCATCCGATCTATTTGTAATTCCCTTATGTGCAATCTGTCATGCTGCATTCGACCGTTTTGAATTAGGCAATCGGGCAGAGAGTGAAGCAATGTTTGATCAGTGGTTGGTGAGAGTTGAGCGGATGTTGAATCAAACAGACAAAGAGATTTTTTAACTGAGCCAGATGGCTCTTTTTTTATGTGAGAAGAAAATGGAACAAGTAACGGAGTTCACGGTTAATTTTCTAGATGGCTCGGCAAGCAAAAGCGATATCGATGCATTTGTTTCTAAGTTGAAGGCAGGCGAACTTGAAAGTGAGCTTAATGAAATTAAAGAAATGATCGAAGAGCAGTTGTCATACGTTAATCCTCTTAAGATTAAGAAGCAGGCTGAGTTTCATAAGTTGGGCCATCATAATCAACGTGTTCTTGATGCTTTAAACAACATCAAGTCATCTGAAGATGTAGATCAAGCATTAGTGGATTTCAAAGCAATCTTTGCCTAATCGATAGGGAGATAGGAAATGCAAAAAGCCGTGTTTCCTATCCAGAGTCATGCCGACATCACTAAAGCCATTAACTACATGCACACCAATTACACTCAAGCGATTAATGAGGGTAAGCCTTTAAGGGTGGTGATTGATCAGAAGCAGGATGATAGATCCACTGCACAGAATAGGCTCATGTGGATGTGGCTTGGCCAGATAGAGAAAAAGACTGGTCAGGATAAAGACTCACTCCATTACGAGTTTAAGAAACGATTTCTGATTTATATCTATCGTCGTGACGATCAAGAGTTTGCTGAGACCTGTAATGCGATTGCAATGCTCAAGCAGAATGAATGTGAAGAATACCGGGTGATTGCAGAGCAAGTGATAAGACTTTGCAGTACAACCAAATTAAGCGTTAAGCAGATGACCGAGTATCTGAATTACGTGCATGATTTTACTGTCACAAGATTAGGTATTCATTTGACTGTGCCGGATGATTTGAAGTGGTGTTATCAGGAGTGATCATTTAGGATCAAGACTTATCTGACAACAAGGCATTAATCATGAATTTTATTAAAAGAGAAGTAGAGCTAAAAGACCTTAAGGGTAACAAGGTTGTATTTGAAGGTATTTATGAGAAAAAGAAATCCACATCACTTGATGCACCTAGTAGCGAATATGAAAATTTAGTAGCAGTGATGATTAATGGTGAGGTGGTGCGAATAGAGGGATTGGGTCACTTCTACCATCCAGACACCGGGGAAGCATATACTTTATAAACCAAACCTCCTTCGGGAGGTTTTTTAATACCTGTAATTTGGAGAATGAATATTTATGGCAGGCCTGACAGATAAACAGCAAAGGTTTGTCGATGAGTATTTGATAGACCTCAATGCAACTCAAGCCGCGATTCGAGCTGGGTATAGTGAGAAGACAGCAGCTGCGATTGGGGCAGAAAACCTTATAAAACCTAATATCCAAAATGCCATTCAAGAAGCTCAAGCCAGGCGACAAGAACAAACCCAAATTGATGCCGCCTATGTCTTAAAGCGTCTAGTCGAAATTGACCAGATGGATGTTTTAGACATCATGGATGATCAGATGAAGATTCGACCTGTTAATGAATGGCCTAAAGTTTGGCGACAGTACGTGGTAAATCTTGAGAATCTTGAACTGAGTGATGGTGAAGGTTATTTTAAAAAGATCAAATGGCCGGATAAAACGAAGAACCTTGAATTGCTTGGTAAGCATGTTTCGGTTGGGGCGTTTAAAGACAAAATTGAACACACCGGCAAAGATGGCGGCCCAATCGATTTAAGTTTAAAGGTGGTATTCGAAGATGATGGAGAAACGAGTACCGAGTAAATTCAAACCACTTTATAAGCACTGGGAGCAAAACAAGCTCAATTATGTGTTTCATGGTGGTCGTGGTGGTGGTAAGTCATGGGAAATAGCAGACTTCCTCTTGATTGAGGGCGCAAGACGAAAGCATCGCATTCTTTGTTGTCGTGAGGTTCAGGATTCAATCAAGCGATCAGTACATAAATTACTGTCGGATCGCATTGTTGCGCTTGGATTGACTGCATTTTATCGGGTGCTTGATACAGAGATTCGCGGCATTAATGGCACAGAGATATTTTTCTCAGGCTTATTGAGTCACACGGTTGATTCTATTAAGTCGTTTGAGGGTGCAACAATCACTTGGATTGAAGAGGCTCAAAGCGTTAGTGGATTTTCGCTATCCATATTGGTGCCCACAGTTATTCGTACTGAAAAACCAATGATTATTGCGAGTCTAAACCCAAAGCTGCCAAGTGATGCTGTTTATGCTGAATATGTAGCAAAAAATCGTGATGACACTGTTGTTGTGCAGATTAACTACACAGACAACAAAGAGTGTCCGAAATATATGATTTTGGAAGCTGAGCAGATGATGCGTGATGATTATGATCAATACGAACATATCTGGCTGGGCAGACCAAAAGAAATTGCAGACGGTGCTATCTACAAGGCTGAATTTGAGTTAATCAAGCGTGAAAACCGTATTTGCAAAGTTCCGCATGATCCAAATTTACCAGTCTATACAGGCTGGGATTTAGGGATTCTTGACTCTACTGCTATTTGGTTTTGTCAGATTTATGGCAAAGAAAAGCGGATCATTGATTATCACGAAGCATCAGATGAGCCGTTGGCTTATTACGCTCGAATCCTTGATGAGAAAGCGCATGAGCACGGCTATCGATATGAAAGGCACTTTGCTCCACATGATATTGCAGCGCGTGATTTATCTAGTGGTGTGAGTCGTGAGCAGACCATGGCTAATCTAGGTTATCGAATGACAAAAGGTGCTCGATTGGGCCCTGAAGATCGCATTGAAGCATCGCGGCAATTCCTGAAAGATTGCTGGTTTGATGCAGAAAAGTGCTCACACGGTATTCGTGCATTACAAAACTATCGTCGTGAATTTAACGACAAATTAGATCAGTTTAAGGCAACGCCAGTACATGATTGGGCCTCACATGGCTCAGATGCTTTTGGTGAGTTAGCACTTAACGTTAATAAAATGTGCGCTCCAAGAGATCAACCAATAATCAATCCAATCCCAACAATCAATCGTTGGTAATCAAATGGAGTCAAGTCGTGACTGATAAAGCAGATCGACTTGCCAAAATCCACGAAACCGCAAAGAAACAATTTGATAAAGCTCAAGGTGCTGTTGCTGATGAACGTCAGCAGTGCTTAGAGGATCGTCGTTTTTATTCTATTGCTGGTGCTCAATGGGAAGGCAAGTTAGGCGAACAGTTTGAAAATAAGCCTAAATTTGAAGTCAATAAGATTCACTTGGCTGTCATTCGTATTATCAATGAATATCGCAATAACCGCATCGGTGTGAACTTCATTAGCAAAGATGGTGTGAGCAATGATGACTTGGCTGATACCTGTGCAAAGCTTTATCGTGCAGATGAACAAGACTCAGGCGCGGATGAGGCTTATGACAATGCATTTGAGGAAGCGGTAGGTGGAGGCTTTGGTGCTTGGCGTTTACGTGCTGAGTATGAAGATGAGGACGATGAAGAAAACGAGCATCAACGAATCAGAATAGAGCCTATTTTTGATGCTGATACATGTGTTTTCTTTGATCCAGATGCCAAACGCCAGGATAAAGCAGATGCGAAATACTGCTTTGTTCTAACATCAATGTCATGTGACGCATTCAAAGAAGAATATGGTGAAGATCAGGATCCATCTTCTTGGGATAAAACCGTTAGCAACAGTCACTTTGATTGGGCATCAAAAGATTCTGTGTATGTCGCTGAATATTACAAGGTCGAAAAGGTTAAAGAGAAGATTCATATTTTCCGTTTAATCGATGGCTCTGAAGAACGATATACAGCAGAACAACTTGAAAAAGATCCAAGCATTCTCGATGAATTAAGCGCAACAGGTGCGAAAGAAGTTCGTGTTCGAGATTTTGAGCGTAAGCGCGTTCGTAAGCTTCTTATGTCAGGTCTTGGCGTTCTTGAGGATTACGGCTATATCGCTGGTCGTCATATTCCAATCGTGCCGGTATATGGCAAACGCTGGTATATCGACAACGTAGAGCGTTGCATGGGCCATGTCCGGCTCTGTAAGGACGCTCAGCGACTCAAGAACATGCAGTTATCCAAGCTGGGTGAACTTAGTGCCATGTCCAGTGTTGAGAAGCCTATTCTCGCGCCTGAACAGGTTGCTGGTGTTCAGCACATGTGGGCGAATGACAATATTGAGAACTATCCGTTCCTATTGGCTCATCCGCTTAAAGATGCAATGGGCAATGTTGTTACTCAAGGTCCAGTGGCTTACACCAAGCCGCCAAGTGTACCACCTGCAATGGCAGCCTTGCTTCAAGTTACTGAACAAGATTTATCGGACATTCTGGGTAATCAAGAATCGGGCGATGAGATTGTTTCAAATACCAGCGGTGTTGCAATCGAGATGATTCAAAACCGCTTGGATATGCAGTCTTTTATCTACATTTCGAACTTTGCTAAAGCGGTGCGTCGTTCTGGTGAAATTTGGCTGTCTATGGCTTCTGAACTCTATGTTGAAGATGGTCGGACAATGAAGACAGTGGGTAATCAGGACGAGATCGACTCAATCGAGCTATTTAAACCTGTTTATAACCCAACCTCTGGTGAAGTTGAGCACACAAACGACTTAACCAAAGCCAAGTTTGATGTCGCAATTGATATTGGGCCAACATCGACCAGTAAGCGCAATGCAACCGTACGTTCTCTGACAAACATGCTTCCACTGGTATCTGATCCAATGGATCAACAAGTTTTGTCATCCATGATTATGATGAACATGGAAGGCGAGGGTGTTAATGAAGTCCGTGAATATTACCGCAAGAAATTACTGCGTATGGGTGTTGTAGAGCCAACCAAAGAAGAAGCTCAGCAACTCGCACAAGAAGCTCAGAATCAGCAGCCTGATGCAAACACGCTGTATCTGCAATCCGAAGCTGAAAAGAATAAATCACTCGCAATTAAAGCACAGGCAGACACTGAACTTGCGATAGCAAGAGCAGAAGAAACCAAAGCCAAAGCAATCGATTTAATGACACGCCTAGATATGGACGAGCGACAAGCAGTGCTTGAAGCAATTGGTCAACTAGGTATGCAACCACAACAGGCAACCGTTCAGCCTATACAGAACGAGGAAATGCAATATGTCAATTGAAGACCTGCGCACAGAACTGGATGAAGAAGACAACATCGACCCGATTGAAGACAATCAGGAAGATGAAAGTCAGGAAAATTCAGAAGAAACCCAAGATGAATCAAACCAGTCTGATGATGAGATGTCAGAAGATGAAGAGTTTGTTATTACGGTGGGTGATGAAGAGCCAGAGCCATCCGATGATGATGACTTTAGTGGTAAGCCAGCGCCAGCATGGGTAAAAGACCTTCGCAAAAAAGAGCGGGAAGCACGAAAACGCATCAAGGAGCTAGAAGCTCAGGTGCAACAGGCTAAACCGGCTGAGAAGCCGATTGAAGTTGGGCCTAAACCAAAGCTTGCCGACTTTGATTATGACGAAGATCAATTTGAAAGCGCAGTTGAACAATGGCATGAGCGTAAACGCCAAGTTGAACAGCAACAGGCATCAAAGCGTGCTGAAGAAGAGAAAGCACAACAGGCTTGGCAAAACAAAATGCAAAGCTATGAAGAGCGACGTCAAACAGTGGCAGCCAAAGTCCGTGACTTTGAGGAAGTAGAAGAAGCCGCAAAAGACAAACTCACCCCGACACAGCAGGGCATTTTAATTCATGCAGCGGAAAACCCTGAACTGATCATGTATCACCTGGGTAAAAATCCAAATAAAGCAAAAGAACTGGCTGAGATTACAGACCCAATTCAATTTGCTTTCGCTGCTGCCAAACTGGATTCTCAAATGAAAATTCAAACACGTAAACCAGCAACACAACCGGAAAAGAAACCGAGCGGTTCAGCTGGATTAGCTGGTGCGGTAGATCAAAAGTTAGCGCAACTCGAAGCGAAAGCGGCGAAAACTGGTGATCGTACCGAACTGATCAAGTACAAAAAATCTCTACAGAAATAAGGTAATTCTATATGCCAAACTCTTTTGCTAAAAAAATTGATGTTTTCTTTGATGATGTTGTGGCTGGCTTTGATGCGACCAACATCAGCTCTAAAAACGTTTCTCAATACAAAGCACCTGCTGAAGCACTTGCTTTGAATGGTCAGACTTTCCACCGTCCGATGCCGTTGATGACAGAAATCGTTGATGGTCGTGACATCTCTGGTCAATACAAGGATCTGGTAGAACTTACCGTTCCAGCTACTCTGACTGAATCGCATATCCGTAACGTACCGGTGAAACTGACTGGTGTGGATCTGAACAACCCGTATGCTTTTGACAATATTGTTAAAACCTCAAACATCCTGCTTTCTAATAAGCTGGATACGCTGGTTGCTAACCGTATTGCAGAACGCGGTACTCTAGCGGTAATCAACTCAGGTGCAATTGATACCTACGATGATGCTGCAGAAGCTGATGCCCTGATGCTTGAGCAACAAGCGACTCGTGGCGAGCGTATCATGCTGTTAAATCCACGTATGGCGAAAAACCTTGCTGGTAACTTGGCTGCGCGTCAAACCATGAATACAGCTCAAATGAATGCATATCAGCGCTCAACTTTGCCACCGATTGCAGGCTTCGATACTTTCCGTGTTGATTATGGCCGCGCTATTGCTGGCTCTGCAGGTTCTGGCTACCTTGTCAGCGGTGCACAGTCTTATACGCCAGTTTCTGCTGATGTGAATGGCATCCCGGCTGATAACCGCACTCAAACTTTAGCAGTTAAAACTGGTACAGGTGCTGCGGTTGGCGATGTGTTCACAATTGCAGGTGTATATGCGGTTGGTCATATCAATAAGCAGTCTACTGGTCAACTTAAAACCTTCCGTATTATTGCAATCAATGGTGGTAACTGGACAATTTCACCTGCAATTGTTCCTGCAGATGGTACCGCAGTAGCTCAAAAAGCTTATGCAAACGTGACCACTGGTGCAGCAGCTGATGCGGCAATTACCATCCTGAACAAAAAGACCTCTGCGGCAAGCGTGTTCTATGAAAAATCAGCGATTGAAATTGTGCATGCTGACTTCAACACCGAACCGTTTGAAGCTTCTGGTAAGCGTGTTCGTAAAGCGACTACTGATAGCGGCATTCAAATTGTGATGTTGTCCGATTCCAACGTCGATACATTGGCGGCTAACTACCGTTTGTTTGTGTGGGCGAACGTGGAAGTGCTTAACCCTGAATTGGCTGGCATCATGCTGGAAAATCAGACCTAACAATAAAACCGTGACGACAAATGCCCGCATATAGCGGGCATCGTCATTTTTGGAGTAGTGAAATGTCGAATTATCCAAAAATGCTCTACAAGGGTAATAAAGCTAAATACGAACATCAAACCGCATCGAATGAAGAGTCAGAAAAAGAACTGCTTGATTCTGGCTGGGTGGGTTTTGGTGATTTGCCGGAAGATCCTTATCTATTTGCGCCAATGGTGCCGGCTGCAGATAATTCTGAATTAAAAGCAGAAAACACCAAGCTGAAAGAAGAGCTGGTTGAAGCTCTAAAAGAAAATCAAGAGCTACGCAAACAGATCCGTTTCAAAGAACTAGAAGATAAGCCAGCAGATGAACTCAAAGCCATTCTTGATAAAGCTGAAATCAAATACAAAGCCAATGCGGGCAAGCCTGAATTAGCTCAGTTGGTGCTGGATCATGAGTCTAAAGACTCTGAATAAATAAGAGGTGCTTATGTCCTGGACTAAAAGACAAATCGTTGAGCAGGCTCTTGAGGAACTAGGACTTGCATCTTATGTGTTCGACATGCAGCCGGAGCAAGTGGAAAGTGCAAAGCTCAAACTCGACACTATGATGGGTCTATGGGATGCCAAAGATATCCGCTTTGGTTACCCATTGGGCTCAAGCGCCAAAAGTGGCGATCTGGATGAAGAAACCCATATTCCAGATTATGCAGTTGAAGCGGTTCGCTTAAATCTGGCGATTCGGCTGGCTGGATCATTTGGCAAGGCTGTGCCTGTTGAATTAAAAGCTATGGCGAAGGATGCGTTTGAAACGATCCAATTAGCCATGCTTAGTAATCCACCTAGAGTTCGGCTTAACCCTTCTTTACCGCGTGGTGCTGGTCATAAAGGCGGTTGTCTGCCTTTCATCGAAAGCACTCCAACCAAAACAGTTTTTGCACCTGATACCTCTGTGAGTTTCTCGAATGAATAAACGATTAAGTAATACGGATCGTATTGGTCCATGTGATTCTGTGGTGATTTGGAGTGGTGACAATGGTGACTTTCGTGGTGTGCCGCTTGATGTTTTAAAAGAAGCTATTAAGCCAGAGCAAGGTAATCAATCCTCTTTGCTTGTCCAGCACTTCAACCCGAATACAGATTTCACGCTCAACATCGAAAACCATGAAGTCGGCACGTATTTGATTCTCAATCCATCTGCAAGCATTACGACCGGATCAATCAAACTGCCTGAGCGCTACGATGTGACTGATGGTCAAGTGCTTTTGGTTGCTTGTGCTCAGCAAGTGGATAACTTCTCTGTCGATGGAAACAATGCACTTGTGATTGGTGCACCAAATGCCTTGGCAGCAAACGGATTCTTTAAATTAAAGTACGACAAGCTTTCAAATACCTGGTATCGAGTGGGGTAAATATGCAAATCCCTATTTTGGATGGAATCTACACTGACAATAACTCTGATTTTCGCACAGCTTACCCTGTCAACCTGATTCCGGTACCAAAAGGACAGGGGATTTCAGCGGGATATTTAAGGCCAGCAGAAGGTATTAACCATATTACAGATTTACCCGGTGTAGATCGTGGCGGTATTGTCTGGAAAGGTGAGCATTACCGGGTTTGTGGCACCAAGTTCATCAAGATTGATGAAGATGGTGAAATCACAGAGCTTGGTGATGTTGAATCAGGTGAACTTTGTTCTTTTGATTACTCGTTCGACTATTTAGCTATAAATGCCGGCAATGCGCTGTATTTGTACAGTGGTGAGGAATTAAAGCAGGTCACTGACGAAAATCTGGGTGAAGTACATGATGTGATCTGGGTTGATGGTTACTTCATGACAAGCGACAGCAACAACATTGTTGTCACTGAATTAAATAATCCATTTGAGGTGAATCCGCTTAAATACGGCTCTTCAGAAGTCGATCCCGATCCTATTGTCGGTCTAATTAAGCTTCGTAATGAAGTTTATGTATTAAACCGCCACACCATTGAGGTGTTTGATAACGTCGGCGGTGAGTTCTTCCCATTTCAGCGTATTGATGGCGCTCAAACCACAAAAGGGGCACTAAGCAAAAAGACTGCATGTGTCTATATGGATGCAATCGCTATGCTTGGTGGTGGAAGAAATGAAGCCATCACGGTTTATATTTCATCTGCAGGTTCTGCGCAAAAGATTGCAACTCGTGAAGTTGAGCAGATTCTTTCAAATTACACCGAAGATCAATTGTCGAACTGTTTGCTCGAATCGCGTCAGATTGATGGTCACTCATGGTTATACATCCACCTACCAGATCAGACTTTGGTTTATGATTCAGTTGCATCGCAAACAACAGGTCAGCCAACTTGGTTTATTTTGAATAGTGGTGGTGGTTATAAAGCTCGAAATATGACTCATGCTCATAACAAATGGTTTGTTGGTCACACTTCAGAACCAAAGCTTGGCGTCTTAACTGATCAGACCGGTGAGCACTGGGGTAATGAAATCGAATGGCAATTTGGCACAGCGATTATCTACAACGAGTCAAGTGGAGTGATCTTTCACCAATTAGAGCTTGTGGCCTTAACTGGTCGAAACTCCTTTAACAAAGAATCGAAAATCTACACCCAGTATTCTGCTGATGGCATGGAGTGGTCCATGCCCAAATTTATCAGTGTGGGCAGGCAAGGTCAGCGGACAAAGCGCCTTGTGTGGTTTCAGCAGGGCTATATGCAAAACTGGCGCATTCAGCGCTTTCAAGGCACATCAGATAGTCGAATTTCAGTAGCACGATTAGAGGCAAAAATAGAGCCTTTGGGGGTGTAAGTGATTAAAAGACCTAGCACACCAAGACGCGAAGACTTAGCCAAAATCTTTAAAGATCCTCGGACTCTAAAAGCATTTGAACAGGTTTTTGAGTTGTTGCCAGATGAATTAGAGCGACAACTTGAAGGGTTGGAAAATGTTCAGGTCGTGGCGGAGAGCGCAACAGCTCAAGCAGCCCTAGCAATGGTATTGCTTTATGCAATTGATGAGTTGGCTAGTATTAAAGCCATGGAGCCAGTGCATCAATGTAATTGCCAGTTCGATGATTTAACGCCACGTCACGAATCAACAAGTCAGGACTGTCCTGTTCCTCGTTATGAATCCATAACTCAAGATTCATTAGAGCCTGCACGGGTTCAATATCAAGAATTATCAACATTGGAGATAGTCTAATGGCTGTCAAAGTCACATGTATTATTCCTTCTAAGCAGTTAGAAGATGCCCAAACAAACCAATATATTGCCACCAACTCTAAAACCATGATTGACAAAGTGACTGTCACTAATACCACATCGGCAGCGGTGACGTTTAGTTGTAACCTAGTTCCTGAAGGTGGAGCGGTGGCAGATGACAATGCGGTTATTAAAACCAAGTCTGTCGCAGCTGGCGATACCTATGTGTGCCCTGAATTGGTCGGTCATGTGTTGGAGCCAGGCGACGCAATTAGCATGATTGCTAGTGCGACTGCTTCACTTACTATTCGAGCGTCAGGTCGAGAGGTGACATGATTACATTGCAGCCTCTGAATGATATCAAAGTAATAAATCGCGTGATTTTAGATGCTGCAGTGAATGACGATATTTCAGACGATGCATCGAAGAATCATGAAATCCAGCAACTACCACACGCCTTTGAATGTCTTGGAATCTACCAGGATGAAGAAATCAAAGGCTTGTTTATGCTCGTTCCACAAAATGCAGTCACCGCAGAGATTCACACCTGTTTGTTGCTGCGTGGCAAAGAAGCATTTCAAGCAGGTCAACTACTGCTTGATTACCTATTCAGTAATTATCAAAAAGCAATTTCTTATACACCTTCGACCAATAAAAAAGCCCTGTTTTATGCGCTTCGACTTGGATTCAAAAAAGAAGGTGTTTTGACTCAATCATTCTTAAAAAATGGTGAATTGCTTGACCAAACATTGGTGGGCTTAACCAAAGGAGAGTACTTATGCCAGTTGCAGCAGTAGTCGGGGCAGGTGTAGTTGGTAGTGTTATATCTAGCCGATCACAATCAAAAGCAGCATCAAAAGCGGCCAATGCTCAAATTGAAGCCTCTGAAATGGGGGTGGAAGAACAGCGCCGACAGTTTGATGAAGTTCAAAAACTCTTAAAACCTTATGCTGATGCCGGACTAGGTGGCTTAGCAGGTCAACAAGATCTACTGGGAATTAATGGAGTAGAAAAGCAACAGGCGGCTATTGATGGCATTAATAATAGTGCTGAAATGCAGACCTACTTGCAACAGGGCGAAAACGCTATTTTGCAAAATGCATCTGCTACTGGTGGCTTGCGTGGTGGTAATACACAGGCTGCATTAGCGCAGTTCAGACCGCAATTGTTGAACCAGCTAATCAACCAGCGTTATCAAAACTATGCTGGACTCACCGCATTAGGTCAGAATGCAGCAGCTGGAACCGGAAATGCTGGCATGCAGACTGCAAGCAATATTTCAAACCTTTATCAACAGTCTGGCGCAGCTCAGGCAGGTGCCGCCTTGGCACAAGGTCAGGCTAATGCAAATATGTGGAATGGCTTAACTGGTGCTATTGGCCAGATCGGCGGTATGAAGATGATGGGGATGTTTTAATTATGCAGCCTATTAATTATATGCTTGATGTGCAAAATCCTGTTCAAACTGCTGTAACCGGCCTTACCCAGGGTTTGCAAATTGGTCAGTTCATGCAGGCAAAAGAGCTGGCTGAAAAAGAAGCCTTGCAAAAAGAGCAGATGCAGCAGGAACTTTCAGCCTTTGCATCCAAGCCAAATAAAACCCATGACGATTACGCCAATATTATGGTGAGGTATCCGGCTTTAGCAGAAGATTTTAAACGATCTTATGATGTTCTAGATTCAGGCAAACAACAGTCCACCTTTAAAACAGCGTCACGTATTTATGCTGCTACGGCAAGCAAGCGTTTTGACCTGGCTAAGTCTATTCTTGAAACTGAAGCTGTTGGCTATGAGAATTCGGGCGATAAAGAAACAGCTGGTTATTTGCGTCAGATGGCAACCATGGCCGAAACAGATCCCGAGGGACTTCAAACCTTAACCGGGCTTACTCTTGCTTCAACCAATCCAAGCCAGTTTAAAGATGTGCTAGGCGCATTGAATCAAAACGATCTAACTCCGTTTGAGATCGAAAACAAACAAGCTCAGACTGACAAAACCAAAGCTGAAGCCGAGAAAACCGAAACCGAAAATCTTTGGTACGGGGATAAAACTCAGGCTGAGATTAACAACCTTGAGTCACAGGTTGAAGACCGTAAAACAGGTCGAGTGCTTCAGCAGCAAGATATGCAACTTAAGAATGATCAGTTTTATGCAAATCTTGATCAGCAGCAAACGCAGTTCTATGAAAACTTAAATCAGGAAGAGCGCAAGATTGCTCAAACTGTTTTCAATGTCAAAGAAAAGCCTGAGCAGCGGATGGATCGACTTGAAAAAGTGGAAGGCTATTCAACTGCAGCAAGAAATGCGGCAGAAGGCTCTAAATTAGCAGCTCAACTCGCTAATGACGCAAAAGCCTTAAATGAATCCACTGGCGGTTACTGGAACAGAGCGATGCGTAATGTTCCTGGCACCGATGAGTATAATTTTGATCAAAAACTTGAAACCATGAAGTCTAAAATCTTCTTGGCTCAGGTTGATCAAATGCGCGGTTTAGGTGCTTTAACGGAATCAGAAGGCGCTGCATTAAAAGCATCCATTGCTTCCATTAACCCAAATCAAGACCCAAGAGTTGTGCAGCAAAGTTTAACTGAAGTTGCAAAACAACTCTCTAAAGCAGCTCAAACAGCAAACAAGAAGTCTCAAATCTACGCAACCAAAGGCAAAGGTTATTCATCCGTGGTAGTCGAGGCTGCCAAAGCTCGTGGGGTATCGCCTGCGGAAATGCAGCAGATTGCTAATCAGTTGGGTATTGAGTAACTATCTTGTGATAACCTCTCCTTAAAATAAAGAGGGGTTATCATATGAAAAATATTATTTTAATTATCTTATTATTGTGTTCAACAGCAAAAGCTGCTGATGTAAAAGGGTTGAGTAACCATGAGCTTTTGAAAAATATTGCATCCCACTTATCTGCCGAAAAAAACAAGAAAAACAATAAGGCTGAGCTAGATATGTATAAGAGTAGTTTTGATGAGCTTGATAGTAGAGTAAAGAATGGCAATCCATCTGCGCACTTGTATAGGGGCTTGCTTGATTTCACAATATGTGGGCTCGCAAAAGAACATGGAATGAATGCAGTGACTTTTAAGCCGTGCGTTGACTCCTTTAATCACTTTGAAGTGGCTGCAAGCACAACTAAGCCCATGCTGCCTCATGAAAGAGCACAAGCACTATCCTACAAAGGGGAGATGTATGTTGGTGGTTTTGGTGTTGCAAAATCTAATATTTTAGCTGCAAATTCTTTTGTTAATGCGGCTGTTGTAAATATAGAAAATACTGACAAGGAGAACGCCTTGCTTAATTTAGAGAGGGCGCTACAAGCATACCCTGAACACCCAAAAGCAAAAAGATTGCTCAAGGGCTTATTGGAAGAGTAGTGGACTTAATTAAAACCAGTTGGATAATTTCGGGTTAACTAAAGCATTACCTTGACCACTATCACCAATAACCACCTTCGGGTGGTTTTTTATTAATTAAGGAAAAGTTATGGCTACACGTCAAGAACTTGAAAAAGCTCTAAGCAATCCGAATGTTCGAAAAATGCTGGATGTTATTGCGAATGCTGAAGGTGTAAAGCATGGGTATAACACTATATTCGGCAATGAACGCTCTGATGATTTAAAAGCTCATCCGAATGTTAAAAAAGAATTTACCCAGACTGATGGCAAAAAGAACTCAACAACAGCAGCTGGTCGCTATCAATTCTTAAAAGGGACATGGGATAGCGTTTCCAAGAAGTACGGCTTGACAGACTTTTCGCCCAAAAACCAAGACTTGGCGGCAGTTGCACTTATCTTGGGTCGTGGCGCTCTGGGTGATGTAATTAAAGGTGACTTTACCAAAGCGGTTGGCAAATTGGGTGGTGAATGGGCATCTCTACCATCATCACCTTATGCACAACCAAAGAAGTCTTGGAGTGATATTAAAGCCATGGTCGGTGAAATCAAGCCACCAAACCGCAAGCCGGCACAAAATAGAATCAATCAACTTGTGACTGCTTATGACAAGCAAGCCAAGGCCAGTACAACCAAAAATCAAATTAATCCACAGCAAAAACAGAGTCGTGTGAATAGCTTGTTGGCTGCCTTTGATAAACAGAATCCAGAACGCCAAGCAACACCAGCCGGATTACCTGATTTTGATGAAAATGGCGTGATTCGAGAGGATCAACCACAGCAACCAAAACCACAACAAGCACCATTGAGCACAATGGATAAAATCATCGGCGGCTTGGAAGCTGGTGCAACTCTAGCGACTGGTGCGGTTGGTGGCGCTATTGGTCAGGCAGCGGGTGGTTTGCACGGTATTGCTGAATCTGTCGTTGATGGCACATTTGGCACACAGCAAGGCGCTCAAAATGCTGTAAATCGAGCTACGCAGTTCTCCAATGCTCTGACCTATGAACCAAACACAGCAGGCGGTAGACGCGCTGTAGGTGCAGTGGGTGAGTTTGTTGAAGATACTGGTCTTGATACATTGCCGCCTGTCTTGGGTGGTGGTGTCGGCACGTCGGCAGCAACTCTAGGGCGTGCATCTGTGCCAGTGGCGACCACAGCAGCAAGAGAGGTGGCGCAGGCTGCAAAACCTGTCGTAGCTCAAGTGGTGGAGCAGGCTAAACGGCCAGTTGCAGCGGTGACAGAGGCAGCTAAAAACACTTTTAATCGAAATTCTGATGCAGGCGGGAGTATGGGGGCGGCAGCTGTTCCTGCTGCGGAAGTTCGACAATCATTATTTAATGAATTTGACGTTCCTGCAACAACCGCTCAAGTTTCGAGAGATCAAACTGAATTGGCTGATATGTATAACCTTGCCCGAAAAGGCGGGGAGGCAGGAAAGGTGATTCAGGATACGCTTGATCAGCAACAAGCCAGACTAGCAAGCGCAATTGATGACATGATTGAGTCTAAAGGCGCTCGAACAATCAATAGTGAAGAGGTGGGTGGGAGTATCAAAGATGTATTGAACACCCAATACAAGGTTGAGCATGCAGCACAAAATAGAGCTTACGAAGCAGTGAAGAATTCGGAGGGAGCGCAAACCAGAGTTGATATTGGTAATCCGCCAAAATGGTCAAAAGATTACTTAAAACAAGAGGCTGAAGCTGGAAGAACGCCAGATTCTAATCGAAGCATTCTTGATGTTATCAATGAGGAGAGCTACCTAAAAACAAGTAAGGTTTATACTGATGCTAAAGATTTAGCTGTAAAGCTTAACATTGCTCAGCTGAATGGCGATGGGAATCTTGTGCCTATGCCCAAAGAGAAACGCCCAAACATTATTCAGGTTGAGCAACTTAGGCAGCGTATTGGTGAGATGGGCGAGAGCACGAAAAAAGCTGACGGCCTTGCAGTGCAAAAACTAAAAGCCTTAATAGACAACACTCTGGATAACAGCGGCAGCAATGCCTTTAAGCAAGCTCGCAAAAACTATGCTGAGTTCAAGCAAAGTTGGTCCAACAAAGCCATTCTCAAAGACCTGATTGATCGAAAGAGCAGGGCGAACTCCGGAGATCAAAAAATCATTAATGAAAAGATTATTGACCGAATTGTAGGAGGCTCAACCTCCCAAAAAGACTTGGAGTTCGTCCGAAATATGGTTAATAAATCAGAAGGCGGAAAAGATGCATGGACTGACATGCAGGCTTCAATCCTAGATAAAATCAGGGGTGAGGCATTCTCCGGGGCAGCAGACTCATCAGGAAACGGAACTCTTGTTTTCAACAAGATGGATAAAGTTATCAAAAGGCTTGATGGTGCAACGCGACGCCTCGACACCCTGCTGGGCCATGAGCAAGCTCAGAAGGTACGAGATGCTAATGATCTGGCTAGGATTATCCAGACTGTTCCACCAAATACTGGTGTCAACTGGTCAAACACTATGACAGCCCTAGCTGCTGCTGTAGATGGCATTATTTTCGGTATATCTGGGATGCCTGCGACTTTCGCTACCGCTTTGCGTTTTGCTTTAAAGTACATACATGAGAAAAAAGATGTAGCCAAAGCCCACTCAATTATCAGGCGAGCTGAAAAACCCAAGGGGGGCTCAGGCAAATTCTAGCCACTCAACAAATCAATCTAACCCGATCCATCAAGGTCGGGTTTTTTATTGCCAAAATTTTAATAATGGAATTCACGCTATGACCATGTTTTTAGCACCTTACACCAGCATTGCTGATATTGATGGAAGCCCGCTTGATGCGGGTTTTGTTTTTATAGGGGAGCAAGGAAAAAACCCGGAATCTTCTCCAGTTTCGGTGTTTTGGGATGCTGAATTCACCATTCCAGCAGCTCAGCCAATTCGAACACGTAATGGCTATCCAGTACGAAATGGAAGTCCTGCAAAAATCTACTTAAAAGAGCCAATGCACTCTATTTCTGTAAAAAATAGAAATGGTTCTACTATCTTTGTGGATGTTAATGGTGTTGGCTTGGTTTCTACACTTTTGGTGCGACCAAGTGGTGTAACTGTTGAGCAGACATTCAAAGATATTGATCAAGAAATTAACACTAAAGCCGATCAAAACTTTGTTGAAGAGCAGCTGGAATTAAAAGCGAATGCTGCAGATGTTTATCAGAAAGATGAGGTATTCACCAAAACTGAAGCCAGTGCACTAATTGATCCTAAAGCCGATCAGACCTATGTTGATGATGTGGTGGGCGCAATCAGTACAGACGCTAATAAGCAATACGCAACACTAGCTGCAGCCAATGCAGATATTGCAAATATTGTTGTCGGACGTAATGTTTTTATCAGTGAGGCAATAAATGGTGGCTATTGGTACAAGGCGACATCAGAAGCAACAAGTTTAACAAAGAGTGCTTATGATCCACTGACGCAAGCAAAAAGTTTCGCAGATGCAAATCCACTCTTTAAGCCTACTGCACTTACTATAAATGATAATTTAAATTCAATTACACAGACTGGTTTCTATACAGCATGGGATTGTGAGCCAACAATCGCTAAAAATTATCCCGTAGCTGGATCGGATGGTTTTGGTTCTTTATTGGTTGAGCATATAAAAAGTGGCAGCACAGGGTCTGTAATATCTCAAACCTTCAAACTTCACTCATCAAATGGCGTTTGGCATAGAACAACGAATCAAGCAGGTAATTCGTGGGGGGCATGGGTTAAGTTGCTTAACGCTTCGGATTTGCGTAGTATCACAATGGTTGCCGATATACCAGAAGGTACAGATTTAAACAATTACTTAATTATCGGGCAGTCACAAACAGTAGGTGATATCAATAGTTACAGTAACTTACCTCCACAGATGGAGGAGGTTTTCGCCGCAAAAGGGGCAGGGCTGCTTACTGTACGTGCGGGAAGCAATAATACATATATTCAGCAATATGACGGCTATGCTCGATTCGGCAGTTATTATCGATCACGCAACGGTAACGGAACATGGAATGCATGGAAGCCGCTAATTGATCAAAACCAGACAAAACTGAAAAGTAATGTTGATCTAAACACATTGACTGAAAATGGCTCATATATTTGTAAATCAACAACAGGTGCTGTGCATAATTTTCCGACGTTAGATGCTCTAATATTGCTTGTATATCGACATGAAGCTGAAAACGTCACTAAACAAGTGGCATATAGCCGGGGCGGTAATGAAGCTTACATTCGTACATATTACCAAAGTTGGTCGCCTTGGAAACGTATTGCAACCGAGCTTGATATTGCAAATACGAATGCCGAAATAAGTAAGATTAATGCAAAAATCGATAGTTCTTACGCAATTAAATCTGAGCTTAAAAATCCATTCAAATGGACTAAGATCAAGCTAGTCGGTGATTCAATCACTTGGGGGCTTGGTGCAACAGGGCAGACAACATCAGAGCCACGCAATCATTTAATTACGGACACTCGTAATACAATTGATACATCTGTGTGTAAGACATGGGCAAATCTGCTGCGCTCATGGATTGCTAAAACTTATTGTAATAGTTCAGTTGTCGAAAGTGGCGCAGGCACTGGTTATGGTGCTAAACAAAATTCAGTAGTGTGGGATGATGAAACGCTGAATCGTGTTGTTATGCGTGATAAAAATAATGCTGTTAAAACGGATGCTTTGAAAAAAACATACGTCGGCATTGATACTTCCGCGGGAAATAGTTTTGGAAAATTAATCAATCTTGTTAGTCCGCTGCATGAATCCGAACGGCCAGTTTTAATGGAAATCGATATTGTTTCTGACAACATCACGATTGCTTACCAAGCGAATAGTGCTGCGAGTGATGTTATTAATGTGTATGTTGATGACGTTCTGCACTCTACTTTTAGTGCTGTGAACGCTTCAACAAACAAATTAGCGGAACACTCAGTTTCATTTAGCTATGGCAAGCATAAAATACGAATTCAGAATGCTTCAACATCGTCAAGTTGGGTCCCGATTTATGGATTTAAAATAACTAAGCGCGTGTATGTCAGTAATGACGGCATTATCGGGACAAACTCAAAAGAGTGGGTTGATTCGCTTATGAGTGCGTCTTTAGTTGGTGACGAAGATATAGTCTTTATGATGCTGGGTACAAATGACCGTCAAGCGAGCTACGGGCTTGCTGGTTATAAACAGTATATTTCCGAGTGTGTTAATAAAATTAAAACACTCAGTCCGCAAGCCAAGATTGTATTGATGTCGTCAACGTTTGCGCAAACTGAAAACGAAACAATGAAATTTTCAATGACAGATGTTGATTCTGTACTTGAAACGATTGCTAAAGAGCAAGATATTCCATTCGTTAGTCACTTGAAGTATTGCGCACAAGCTGTGTTAGATGGGGTAAACATCTGGTCGGACGGTCTACATTTAAACGATGCGGGTCAAAAGCTCTATTTTGAAAATATTGTTAAAACAATTTTTCTGAAGTAGTTAGGTTACAAGAAACAGCTTGCTGTTGTTTACCATGGAACCGCATCTTAAATAACCACAACAAACCACCACCAACCCTGATCCTTAATGAGATCAGGGTTTTTTATTACCAAAATTTAGGGGGGATCATGCAGGAGCATGAAAAAACATTTTGGATGCTGGTTGTGATCGGGGCTGTCATTGGCCTGTCCAAACTTCTGGTATCTGAGGAGAGGCTAACTGTTCGACTTGTTTTAGGTCGGACTATTTTGGGATCGGCTTCATCCGTTTTGGCTGGTGGGGTCTTATTACAAATTCCGGATATTCATCCACTGGCTTTGATCGCAATTGCATCAGCTCTAGGAATTCTTGGAAGTACATTTATTGAAAACTGGCTTAAGAATAAGGCTGCGAATTGGAGTGTCAAATGAAATTAATTGAACAAAGTGCCTGGAAGTATCTTTCTGTAAAGCTCCCAATTTTGGGAGCTTTTTTATTACTTGTCATTATTCCGGCATTGCAATGGGCGATGGACTTTAAAGTAATACCTGTTGAGTACCATGCCTACGTGACAGGTGGTGTTATGGTCTTTTTATCATGGCTTGGTAAAAAGTGGTATCAGCCAAGTTTGCATCAGCCTTTGGGGTTTGTGGCTGTGACAGCAGGTCATAGTAATTCTGATCCAGGTGCAGTAAACGGCAAAATTAAAGAAGCGGATTTGGTGACTAACTTCCGCAATGCAGTGACTCATTATTTGCGTGAAGCAGGGCTGCAAGTCAAAACGGATGGCACTGGCACCAAGAATGACCCGTTATCTGCTGCAGTAAAGTTAATTCAAGGCTCAAGTGTTGCAGTCGAATTCCACATGAATGCTGCAGCATCAAAACAGGCGAATGGCATTGAAACGATTGCATTACCCAAAGACAAGAAACTGGCTCAAGACTTATCGAAGGCCGTGGCAGATGCGCTTGGTAGTCGTTTACGTGGGGATAATGGCTGGATTGATCAGTCTAAATCTGCGCGTGGTCGACTGGCATACGTGAATGCCGGCGGTTTGATTGTAGAGCTTGGTTTTATTTCCAATGAAGATGAACTTGCCCGATTCAATGCGCGTTACTGGCTGGCTGCTAAAGCTGTGGCCAAAGTCCTAATCGAATATGAGGCCAGCAAATGAGCGAGTTTAAGAAAGTCAGCAATATTTTGCTTGAGTCAAATGGCATTTATTTCGTTGAATGTCCGGGATGTAAAACCTTACATCCCATCCATGTTGGTGAGCAACATCGGATCAGATGGGGTTTTAATGGAAATGTGGATGCTCCAACATTCACACCGTCATTGATGGTAAATCAGGGCCATCCAAGTCAATGTCACTCTTTCATCACCGATGGAAGAATTCAATTCTTATCGGATTGTCATCATAGCTTGGCTGGTCAGACGGTTGACTTGTTACCAGTGGAAGAATTCTAATGTTGAAAAGCCCTCACATGAGGGCTTTGTTTTTTACTTTAATAAATAATTCCTTAATCCCCACCCGGATTCCTTCCTGAAAATCCTTCCATTCTTTATTGTGTGTTCTATGTAAAAGTAGGTCCATGTTTTCATTATTATCCCCTAAGCCCATTTCTTAATCGTTGTGCAACCTCGGTAGCAGTTGGATTGTAATAGGTATTCACCAGAATATTAATATCCGTATGTCCGGTAATCTTTGCCAGATCTGCCGGGTTCTGGATAATCTGAGCCATGCGAGTAGTAGCCTCATGTCGCAAATCGTGAAATCTTAAATCCTGAATATCACACTTATCCCGATATCGCCTAAATAAAGCCGAAAGGGAATCCGAATCAATACTCAAAACGCGAGGACTATTTACACCTTGCATGTGGCGCAGCAATTCTTCAGCACGTTCTGATAGTGGAATATTTCTAGTTAGGCCGTTTTTAGTGTCTGGTAGGTGCACATACATTTTATCAATGTGAACATTCTTCCAGGTCATTGCTGTGATTTCACCAAGCCGCATTGCAGTCTCAAGCGCAAAAAGCATAGCCCACGCAACTTCTTGCCCTTTAGTTTTAATCGGCTCACCTTCAACATAAGAGCAGGCATTTAAAATAGCCTCTATCTCATGATCTGCTGCACGTCTATTTCGCGGTGGTGGCAGCTTAGGTCTTGATACTGTAGTAAGGGGAGAGGTGTGCAACCAGCCCAGTTCGCGGATACAGCAATGCAGTACCGCGCTAAGTAATTCCATTTCTCTTGAAACAGTCGTAGCGGTCACATCCTTAATTCTGGCATCGCGGTATTTCACAAAATCAAATGATTTGAGATCTGTAAGGTTTTTTGACACTAATTGCGGATTATCACGGATCAATTTTCTTAAGCGTAGAGTTTCCCAGCGAGCACCTTTCTTTTTTGGTGTGACATTCTTCAGGTAATACTCAATAGCTTCTTGATAGGTGTGTTTAGGTAGTTCACCTTTTGATGCCTTGGCCGCATCCTTGAGTTCAATAATTTTACGAGCTGCCCACTCTAATGCTTCTTTTTCTGTATCATGGGTAGAAGTGTGGCGCTTGTTTTGATGATTGACGCAAATACGCCAACTATCACCGCGCTGAATAGCCTTTGGTATCTTCATAATGTCGTGGTGCAGATTTGGTGCAAATCAAATGATTAGATGATGTATTAAATCACATTGCAATACATTCTAATACAACATTAATTTATTAAAAATCAATGGTTAAAATAAAAACCCTTACAGAATAAGGGTTTCAATTTAATGACGATATGCTCTCTATCCCCACCATCATATTAAAGCAAGGCGAGTGCCTTGCTTTTTTATTGCCTGAAATTTGGCAAAGCCGTTGTATTTATGCTGTGTTGTATTCTGATTCCATGCACTGCTTCAAAAATAATTTATGAATAATAGTTTCAGTATTTTGAATGCTCATGTTGATCAAGATTAGAAATTTATTTGAGTTTTAATTTGAAATGTTGGAATTGAATCGAAATGATTAAAAATAACGAATGGGCAGTCATATCTTCAAATCAATCAAATTTTCGACATAAATTTTATAAAAAATTAAACTAACTGTTTATTTTATAGCGGAATAGATTGTGATTGCTTGTAAAATCGCTTGTCAATGCCGGTCTATCTCTATAATATACACAGCCATTGGGGACGTGGCGAAATTGGTAGACGCACTGGATTTAGGTTCCAGCGCCGCGAGGTGTGAGAGTTCGAGTCTCTCCGTCCCCACCAATCGATATTTGGGTAACTGGATATTGGGTGGAAGTAGAGGATTGGTGTAATGGTAGCATGACGGTCTCCAAAACCGTTCGTCAAGGTTCGAATCCTTGATCCTCTGCCAAAGTTTGAAAAAAATCCAACGCTAAGTTGGTACCCTGATGGGGACGTGGCGAAATTGGTAGACGCACTGGATTTAGGTTCCAGCGCCGCGAGGTGTGAGAGTTCGAGTCTCTCCGTCCCCACCATCATATTAAAGCAAGGCA
>NZ_JALGQY010000075.1:0-1715 GCF_022809915.1 Acinetobacter lwoffii
TATATTGATGTTTATAACATCATTTGGGGAGCAAAATATCACTTATAAGTGTTGTTCAAATTTCCTGATCCACCTCTTTTCATCCCCAGTAACTTTTCGCCATGCGTAGAAAAACTCATAAGGTGCAAATAAAGATCCCATCTTTGTATTTACCCCATCACTAATCACGCATATGGCGTTGTATTTCATAAGCTCAGGGATGTCACGCTTATAACGTACAGTTAATTGTTGATAGGCATCATAAATTGTAGCATCTTCACGAATAGCACTCTTGAATTCAAATACAACTAATGGAATACCATTGATATAAAGAATACCATCAGGAATTCTAAGACATTCTCCAAGAATTTTTAATTGCGTTACAAATTTAAAGACGTTTTTTTTATGGCTATTATAGTTGAAAAATTCAATAAATATTGATGGCTTTTTTTTATCATCCCTAGAAAATAAAAAACCATTAGATATTTTATTCATAAAGTTTTTATTAAAATTATAAACCCCTAAATTACTACTATAAAAAACTTCATGATGCAATCTATTCAACTCACTAAAAGTTAAATCATAATTTTCATTCAAATAATTATTCAGGTCATCGAATAATACAGGGGAAACTTTTTCAGTAACATCCTTTCCATTAATCACCCCTATATTATTTTTTAAGAAAATATTTATGATTGCTTGTTCTAATTTATCTTCCGTGAATGTCATTATTCTACTTACCCCTAGGAATTTTTAAAGTTAAGAAACGTCTTTCTTAAATTCACTTTATCTTGATGTGGCAAGATATCACGTAAACAAATTATTGCTTGCATTTCCTTGCTTGGGACTGGTATATCCATATCAATAAAAGAGTCCCAACTAAGACCTCCTCGAACACTATTATCAGTGGTGAACCATGCTTTTCTATCAAAATCAGAGAACTGGAACCAATACATCAAATACTGAGGAAGAATTTCATCATTGCATATCTCAAATGTTATATAAGCAGGTGAAACAATAATAGGATTTTCTTCTAGGTGTAAACTTATAGGAACTAATTTATCTCGACCAACATGCATTGGATTAAATGCAAATTGCCCTTGAAAAACAATCTTATATTTACTCATATCAGTACCATTAATATTTGCTACTGAAGGAAAGAAATTTTTATTCATATTAATGCCTTTTAAATCACTAACTGACAAATCTACATTCCGATTATTAGTTTGTTTAACAAATTTTTTTAGCTTTGAGTATTTCATTTATTTGATTCACCTAGAATAGTATTAATTAAATTTTGATTAATTTTGATATCATTTTCTAAAGAAGATAAAATATTCTTTTTATAAGAATCTAAATTATCTTCAATATCATTAAAGATATCTCGTTCATTAAATTTAATATAATTACTCGGAACTAAGCTAAAGTTTTTTTTCTGAATTTCATCAATATTTGCTGAATAACATAGTTCATCAATATCTTGATAATTTGTGTATAGATGTTTGTATTTCCAATTTGAATATATATTGGAGATAAGTTCAATATCCTTCTCTACAATTTGAATGAATTTCTTTTGATAAATTTCACCACAGTTTCTTGCATCTATAAATAAAACCTCATTACTTCTATCACGTAGTGTATTTGTACTATCTTCATCAATAGACTTCCTTCATAAATCATTTTTTAACCAATTTAATTGTTTATCTTTCACCCAATCTAAATTGTATATGCCAGCA
>NZ_JALGQY010000061.1:0-4254 GCF_022809915.1 Acinetobacter lwoffii
CCATTTCTTGAATCTCCAAAGATTAAAGTTACGTTATCTTTAGAGGGACGTGCTGTCCATTATTTTGTCTAGGATCACCTAAATATATAGACGGTAAATCGCACTGGTTTGGCATTTCACGTGAAGATGGCAATCCTTTTACCGTGGCGGCGATTTATGATGACGCACACATTGATGGTGAGAAAATCAGATCATTTTCGATGCTGACCATAAATTCAGATCAACATCCCTTTATGAAACAGTTTCATGACCCGAATGACGAAAAACGCTCGATTATTGTGATTCCGGAAGAATCACGACATGACTGGTTGCACTGCGATCATGAACAAGCCCATGAATTTTTCTTTGAAATGAAAGATGAATTTATTGCAAAGCCTAGAGATTCAAGGTTTATCGGGAAATTAAAAAGCCCTAAACCAAGTTAGGGCTTCGTCCATATGAAAAAGCTATTTTTGCTCTCTCAATGGATTTTCTGGTTCTGCATTGGGTTTTTTCTCTGGTTTGACATGCTTATAAGATGCCTGATTCCCTTTATCATCATTTGATTCTTTATGCGGATTTGATTCTTGCTCTGGCTTATTTGTCATATGCATCTCCTTCATACTTCATATCTGTATTAAGAAATAAATATGACATCTGCTGCTAAACATCAATGTTATTTATGTTGCACATTCAGTTTTTTTAAAAGACAAACTTTCCTTCAAGTGCTCTTTTACATTTCACAATTCCTGAAGTCCATCTGAGCAAATAAGCTGTTCAGCCTGATCGTAGATGGTACAGCAAAGAATATGAATTCGCGTGCGAGCCGATATCGAATACATGAAATTTTCTAAGCTTATCCACTGCCGGAAAAAGTCTTTTCATTTCAGTAAAATCTTTAGGATGATTGGCCTTAATGATTCGATGCCAACCATCTAATGCAGTTTCAGTCTTTATCCTCTTTTGAGTTGCTTCAAGAATTCGAGCATGGGTGATCACACGCATAAATTTTATTGTATTCCAGTTCTAAGCAGCTAAGAATTTATCAAAACGTAATCCTATTGAAATGATTCTTTTATAAAGTATTCCTTGTGAGAAATTATGTTTAGATCCAAAAATTTCATCAGTAAAGAAAAACCCCGCCAACTGATGATTGAACGGGGATTGATCTTCATTAAGATGTCTGATGATTTGGCACATTATTCAATATTTTTCAAGCAATCACGACACTGTTTGACCTCATCATGGTCACACGTGTAGTTAATTTCAGTCGCACCATGAAGACCAAATAAACAAAATATAAATTGCATCATGTTTTTCTCCTGAGTGTAAAAAGCTCGATCCAACATCAAGCTTTATTGCTTTAAATATAGAATGACTCAATACAAAATGATTGGATCAGCGATCTAGAACAACTTCAGTACTCAGCTCTGTTTAGCCTTTAAGTAAAATTGAAGCTTTTGGGGCTAAGTTCGTACAGGCTCTTCAGCTTGAGTCGTCTGATCCTTTTTACAATGATCACTTTTACAATGCTTGCTGCTCATCATCTGACACATTTTCTCTCTGCAAGATTTAAAACAACAGCCGACCATCACGCCCATGCCAAATGCGCATATACATCTCATCATAGCTTTGTCCTGTCTTTTCGTGAAAAGAGATATATATAAATAACATCTATTCATGTATCTCTCCTGAGGGAATTTTCAGGCTTTATGTTGTGTATGAAAACTTATGTGAAAGAGAGTGAGCAAAAAATACAATCAGCAAAGAAAAAACAAGATTTAAAACGGAAAAGAAAAAGCCTGTTTAACTCTCCTAAATTAAACAGGCCTTATAATGTGCTGATTTTTAATTATTTTCATTAAGTTCTTAGAATGACGCCAAGATATCACTAGCCATGCAGCCAATCTGTGTAGGATATATAGATGCAATGTTTCAAAATATGAAAAAACCATTACTTTTGTTAATTAAATGACTGTAATTTATCCAAAAATATTTTTAATGAGAAAATAAGATTACTAAATAACCAAAACCCAAGAAGAATTGCTAAACCTATAAGTGAGAATGGGTTAATTTAGATTTTTAGAAGAAAATTCCTTATTTCAGTCAATATCGGATGTTATGAATGTTCAATGTCTCATAAAGTTTATAGATCCCTGCTTTCTTTTTAGTCATTTCTCTCTATAATTTTTCATATGAGCAATAACAATATTTTGGCAGCATGAAAAATCGCATACTAATTACTTTATTGATGAGTCTGGCAATAAGCGGCTGCCAAAAACAGCAAGCAGAGAATTCAGCCGAGGCTGCTGCAAATATTAAAGCGCAGTTTGAACAGTCAGATAATCAACTCAGTGCTTATCTGGACAAACTCGACTCTTCAACAATTAGTCTGGAAGAAAGAACACGCATCCTGTGTGAACAATATCCTAAAGAATATAAAAATAACTACATGCCTGCTCTGCTAAAACTTGCACCCAAGGAATATACAGAAAAAGAGTTGCTCACAGACCTAGACAATGCCTTGAATTTCTACAAGCTAAAAGCCAATATTCAGTGTTAATAAATACTTAGTCTAATCGTGCAATGAAATATAAAAAAAACCGCCTGAATCAGGCGGTTTTTTTATGAAGAGCATATATCTTAAAAAAGATTAACGCTGTGGCTTTCACTGATCTTGTTGATTACGTGAACGTTGTTGTTGCTGGTTACTGTTTTGCTGTGGCTGTTGTTGCTGTTGGCCTTGCTGGTTTTGTTGCTGCTGATCGCGCTGTTGCTGGTTGTGTTGACCACCCTGCGGCTGTTGTTGTTGTTGCTGGTTATTTTGTTGCTGATTTGGGTTTTGCTGGTTGTTTTGTTGACGCTGCTGATCTTGATTTTGCTGTTGCTGTTGTTGCTGTTTCTGTTGGTCTTGCTGTTGATTATTAGCCATGGTGGTATTCCTTACTATTTGCTTTAAATTAAAAGCCGATAGGTTTCGACTTAATATCTACTCTACGCATTTTTCAGATTTCGCCAACCTTTAACCTGTTACAGATTAATTCAATGTAAAAAATAGTAAGATAAGTACTTGAAGTGGAGATTAATGCGCAACATAAATTACCTGATATAATGCAACAGAAACATAATGAAAGACTTTATAGGTCAAAAATTTATTATCCAATAAAAGGAATAACTTAAGTCCTATTTCATATATAGGAAAATTTTTAATAAAATTTAAAAAGCGTTATTAAACAGAACCACTTAATAACTATGATATTGATATTTATCAATATATAAAAATCAATCTAAACCTTCTATATTTTTAAAAGATTAAATAAAATATTAAAGATCCAATTCTTTTTGAATATTCTTAACTGTGAGGAAATACGATACTTAACATGACCTCACCAATAACACTTAAGCTGTATCGAATTTATCTTGACTTTAAGTCAAATAGTTTTAGCTATTAATCTGGTATTAACTTAGGTAAAATCATTGTTTTTAATTATATTTATTAATCTATTTATAATAAATAAGCCTCTTTAAAAGAGGCTTATTACATTCAGTTTTTATTAGATATTGACCACTTTGACGATAATCGTTTGAGTATCTTCCTGCTCTTCGGCCAGATGCAAACGTTTAAGCTCTTTGCTTTTTACTTTGAACTGCAAATTCTGATAAGAAATCGTGCTTGGTATCTGATCAAAATATTGACCATCAGCGTCAATTTCTTCCTGAAATAATGGTGTACCCAATTGATAGTCAAGACTTTTTAAGACTACATATTTTACTGTGGTTTTCATTCCAACACCCTACTTTCACTAAGCACTTTATTTTTATTTTTACCACTGTTCCGCCTGAGAAGAAACCTCTATTTTTGAAAATAGCCCAAGCTTTAACCATTCAGATTTTGCGATCAGATCAACATGAAATTACACTAAGGTCTGTTGACACTTACTGTTCATAATTAACCCTATAAAGGTAGCCATAAAAATATACAGGCTAAAGCAACAGAACTTTGATAATTTCTTTTGAGCTTGTCATATCGAGTAGCTATTCCTCTAAATTGCTTTAATCTACAAAACATATTTTCAACTAAATGCCTGATTTTATATAAATACCAGTCCATATGGTCATTGTTCGATTGGCTATTTGTTTTCTTTGGTATATTCGCTTTAGTCCCTGTTTTCCTGATCTGTTCACGCAGTGGTTCTGAATCATAGCCTTTATCTGCACATACCACTTTTGTCTCTTTTAAATCTAATGTTGATATTAAATCAGGTGCAACTTTAA